>NZ_JBRIKK010000002.1:0-176452 GCF_052976705.1 Staphylococcus sp. MSU001 | reverse complement strand
TCCTCGTGTTGAATATTTTGGTTGGCTGACCAATATATATATTCTAGCATGATGAGATGTTTTTTTAGATAACGGTAAAACCTTTTCTGAACCATACGCATAGCGCATGGTTTTCTTTATACAATAAAAAAGACAATTTCTATTGAATAAATATAGAAATTGTCTTTTTCTTCGTCTAAGACCTTTATGTTCCAACATCCTTGTCAATCTTCTTTCAAATGTTCAATTGTTTTGAAGCCTTCACGATAATTAGCTAGTTCTTCCATCATCGCGTACCAATCATGGCCTACTTTTTGTAGTGTCTGTTGAATTAATTCATCTTGTGCTTGGTTTAACTTACCTATTAAATCATCACCCGCTTCAGTGGTAAAAAGTTTTTTTACTCGTCTATCCTGCTTAGATGTTTGTTCAATAATTAAACCTTCTTCTTTTAATTTACGTAACGTTGCATGCGATCCTTGTTTAGATATTTCAAGCGTAATCAAAAGTTCTTTAATTGTTATACCCGGTAATTTATTAATGAAAAATAGGAATCGATGATGTTGGCGACTCATGCCATATTGCTCAATAATTTCATCCGCTGTAGTAATAAAAGTCTTATACGCGAAGTAAAACAGCATATGTTCGTAATCATTTTTATTTTTAGACATTTAACACTATCCTTTTTTATTCAATATCGTTATTATAATAAACTTTTGACTGATAGTCATATATTTCAGAAACTGTTCAAACTTTTAATAGGTCAACTTAGTTGACTTTATTTCAGATTGACGTTACTATGATACTTGTAAGATAAAAGAAATCAAAGGTGGAATTATATATGAAACAACGCGTAGGACAATATTTAATGGACGCGGTTTATTCAGCAGGTGCTGACAAAGTTTTTGGTGTCCCAGGAGATTTTAATCTAGCCTTTTTAGATGATATTATTGCACATAATCATATTAAATGGATTGGAAATACAAATGAACTTAATGCAAGTTATGCCGCTGACGGATATGCACGTATTAATGGCATCGGTGCAATGGTAACAACATTTGGAGTGGGTGAATTAAGTGCTGTCAACGGAATCGCTGGATCTTATGCTGAGCGTGTGCCAGTTATTGCCATCACTGGGGCACCTACTCGAGCTGTAGAACAAGAAGGCAAATACGTTCACCATTCCCTTGGCGAAGGAACTTTTGATGATTATAGAAAAATGTTTGAGCCTATTACAACAGCGCAAGCTTATATTACACCTGATAATGCTACCACAGAAATTCCAAGAGTAATCAACGCGGCGATTCAACAACGTCGTCCAGTTCACATTCATTTACCTATTGATGTCGCACTCACAGAGATTGAAGTTTCAAAGCCATTCAAAGCAGAAGTAGAACCACAAAAAAACGTTCAAACTTATATCAATATGGTTCAAGACAAACTTGAATCGGCAACACAACCTGTCATTATTACAGGCCATGAAATAAATAGTTTCCATCTGCATAAAGAACTCGAACAATTCGTTAATCAAACTCAAATTCCAGTTGTTCAGTTATCTTTAGGTAAAGGTGCATTTAATGAAGAAAATCCTTATTATATGGGTATCTTTGATGGTTCAATAGCAGAACAAGATATTCAAGATTATGTCAATCAAAGTGATGCCATTTTGAATATTGGTGCTAAATTAACAGATTCTGCAACAGCTGGGTTCTCATATCAATTTGATATTAATGATGTGATTATGCTAAATCATAATGAATTTAAAATTAATGATACATGCATCGAAGCATTTTCATTACCAAATATATTAAATGGTTTAAATAAGTATATTCACTACAAAAATACTAATGATTTCCCACAATTCGAGAGACCACAAGCACATAATTATGAACTTAGTGATCAGCCATTAACTCAAGAGACTTATTTCAATATGATGCAAGATTTTTTACAACAAGATGATATTTTAATCGCTGAACAAGGTACATCATTCTTTGGTGCTTATGACTTAGCCTTGTACAAAGATAATACTTTTATCGGGCAACCATTATGGGGTTCTATCGGCTATACACTACCAGCAACGTTAGGAACACAAATTGCAAATCCATATCGTCGAAACATTCTATTAATTGGTGATGGCTCACTACAATTAACTGTTCAATCATTATCTACAATGATTCGTCAACATTTAAACCCTGTGATATTTGTAATTAATAACGATGGTTATACAGTTGAGAGAATGATTCATGGTATGAAAGAACCTTACAATGACATTCGCATGTGGGATTACAAATCATTACCTTCTGTATTTGGTGGTGACAATGTTTTAGTTCATGATGTAAATACTTCAGAAGAACTCATGCTCACCTTTGAAAACATTAAATCTAATAGTGATCACATGCACTTTGTAGAAGTGAAAATGGCTGTTGAAGATTCACCAGCTAAATTAAGTAATATAGCTAAAGCATTCGCATCACAAAACAAATCATCTTAATATCTTTTTAAAATTCTATAATATAAGCAATTCAAACACCCGTATGATTCTCTAGTTATACGGGTGTTAAATATATCTTTATAGAAGTTGAAACTTAAAAAATGACGTTTCCCGTGAAACAACATTCATTTAACGTTATATTTTATATCAATTAAAAGTAAAATGTATAAATAATCACAAACATTGATGACTCTAATAAATCATTCTTAAGACGCCTTTTTTAATGAACTCAATCATATCTTTAGCCATTGCTATAGTTTTAGAATTTGTTTTAACTTCCGAGTTAAAAATTCCAAATATACAAATAAGCCTGCACATTCTTTAATGTGAGGCTTACTTTGCTTATTTATAAACTTCGATTATCTAAAAATTGTTGATCAATGACTGAACGTGTAATATCTCGTAAGTGATTAGGGGCCATTGTTGAATCATATCTTTGATTTCGTCCATGATGAGCCGCATCATTATCATTATAATCATCTAGCATCATCACTTTAAAGTTCGACTTAAGGAACCGGTTTTGGTGTTGAGTTAATTCGTAATAATTCACCATACTTCTCCACTTCACATCTTGAACTTGAAACTGTTTATCTTTCTTACTAATTTTAAAATCTATTCGGCCTAATAAATCATTACTTTCATCCCCTGTTGACTGACCGTTCAAGAAATTTCCTAAAGAATATGCTACGAGTGTACGATTCCCTTCTCTACCATCAACCCATTTTACTGGTTGAATCACATGAGGATGTGTACCTAAAACTACATCAACACCTGCATCAGCGAAAATTTGTGCATATTTTTTTTGAGTGGCGTTAGGCTGATGCTTACCTTCATTACCCCAATGTGCTGAAACAAGTACTACATCACTTTGTTGTTTGGCTTTCTTAACATCTTGCTTAATTTTATTTTCATCAAACGTATCTACCGTATAATCATGAGTTGGTTGATGATCGTTTGTACCAAATGTGTAACTTAATAAAGCAACTTTCACACCTTTAATTGTTTTAATAGGAATTTGACGGTGTGCTTGTTCTGATTCATATACACCCGTGAACAAAACTTGATCTTTAAATTTGTTCCAAGTATGAATATGATTACTTACACCTTGCTCCCCTTGATCTAAGGCATGATTGTTTGCACCGTTTATAAAATTAAAGCCTGTATCTACTAAATCCTGAGCAATACTACTCGGTGTATTAAAGTTTTTAAATCCTGAATAAGGCCTATCATCCCCACCTAATGGTGATTCTTGATTAACAAAAGAAATATCTGCGTTTTGAATGTCTTTTCTTACTGGTTGATACATGGGTTTAAAATCAAAACTATTCCCCGTAATTTGTGCATCTTTATATACAACTGGGTGAATTAAATTATCACCTACAGCAACAACACGTATCGTTTTATTTGCATTTTGTTTATTACCAAAAGATTGATTAATCGTACATCCACTAACAACTATGAAAAACGTAAATAATATCATGGTATACACTAAATATTTAGATACTGTTTTCATTTTTTAATACTTTATCCCCTTTTATAAACTTTTGTATTTATCTTCATCATATCTCTATTAACTTTAATAAACAATATATGATATGTGAACATGTTAATTTTAATAAATAACTATAGTTGCCTTACCTGTCATCTTGATTAACTGTAACACCGAACAAAATCAATAAGAGAAGAATACTAAGACGAGTAACAATTTTTTATATTCGTTTAATAAGATGTCCGCCTAAATATCCAAATTCAACCCTTTGTATCATTACTGGACAAACCACTCAATCGCACGTTTAATAGCTCTATCCCAATAAGCATAATCATGATCTCCTGGACCATCTTCAAACTTATAAGAAACCCCTTTTTCATTTAACGTCTCAATAAATTGAAGGTTATCATGATATAAAAAGTCTTCTTTACCACACATGATAAACAATTCAGGAATATCTACATTAGCATCGATGGCTTGATCAAGTAAGTAGTACGTATCGAGTTCTGTACCTTTAATTTGAGTATCTCTTCCGGTGATAGCTTGTGGAGAGAAATCAATCCAATCCAAATCAATGAGCCGTTGTGTTTCAAAAACTGCTGAAAGTGGTGCAGCTTTAGCAAATTTATCACTTTGAGTTAGCGCAAATTTAATCGTTCCATAACCACCCATTGAATGTCCTGCAATAAAATTATCTTCTCTTTTTCTAGAAAGTGGTAAAATTTGATGTACGTATTCGTAAATTTCTAATATGTAATCATAGTAACTATGTCCATATACCATATTTGCATAGCCACTATGATCGACGTTAGGCATTATAATCGCAAGTTGATGTTCATTTGCATAACGCTCGATACTTGTATATCTTATGTAAGTTGTTTCATCGCTAGACAATCCATGTAATAACAACATTGATTTCAATTGTTTCGCTGTTCTTGAACTATCAAAGAATGTTACATCCTCGGGTAAAATAATCGTTAAATTTTGATGCATTCCTATCGTTGGTGAATTGTAATTCATTGTTATTAAAGCCATATGTGTCACTCCTCTACTGTATTATCTATTATTTTACTTATTCTTTTTATCAATTTATAGAAAAAACGCAACTTTGACTATAGATTATATAAATTTCTATACTTTCCAATGCGGAACTAAAATTTTATTCTCTATATTAAACAAGTTGATTTACTATAGATTGTCTAACCTTTAAATATGATATATTTCTAAAGCAATAAATCATGAAATAAAAAAACGATAGTGAATGATTTCATAGAAACCTATTCGACCATCGTTTGTCTTCAATTATGTATGAGTGATACGCACTCATTATAAGTCTTTACTAACCAACCAATTTTTACTGTTTTTAAAGAGTATTTTTTCTTCTCTAAGTTCATTTATGATATGACTCGTCGTTTCTCTAGATATTCCTGCCATATCACTCAATAACTGTATTGTCATAAAATGCTTAATTTCATAAAACTCATCATGATCATAACCTACTGTTTGACATAGGTAACGTAAAATCTTAGTCACGCGTTCTTTAGCTAATTTACTCGTTAAAGCCATATTGTATTCAATATGTTGACATTGTGTTTCGCTTAATAAGGAGAATAATTTCACAAAAATCTCTTCGTGATTTTTACATAAATATTCTATTAAATCTCTTGGAATTCCAATCATTTCGCAATCTGTTAGGGCTGTACACATTTCATTAGGAACTTTATCTTGAAATAAGTTATTTAAAGGAAAGAGCACTTTTTCTCTATTCAAATATCGATATACATCACCATTCAAATTAAAATTTTCTCTCATAATATTACCTTTTAAGAGTAAGTAGATATGCGTGGTTTCATCAGACGAATAGTAGACAATTTGTCCTTTGTTGTAATGTCTCACAAAACATTGACTTTTAAATGGCAGTAATACGCCTACAGGAATATTGATATAAGATGCTAATTGTTTAAAACTTTCATCAAGTTCATTTTCTCTACAAAACATTTGATTTCCAGTCATAAAAATAACTCCTTATTGCCTTAGACTATGGTCAAAGGGGACGCTATAATTTCTCCGATTTAAAATTTATTAGAATTCTGTATATACTACAGACAATATTTACTATGGACCACTGTTCTTATTATACCAATAGTTTAAATATCAAATATTTTATATACTTTTCTTTGTTTGATTTTTATCGATTAAACTCCCTTTATAACTCATGATTGATCAATATCTATAACATTTAAAAATATAAATTACATCATCGTAATAACCCTATCAATGCTAAAATAACGATAAGACTGAAGAAAATATAGTCAAATTGTGTAAGTCGCTTTTGATTATTTTTTTGAACAACTACATAGACGATAATCCCCGGAATATAGAGCAACATGGTAAGTAACAAATAATCTATACCTGACGCGTAAACCAGCCAAATTGCATAAATAGATGCTAGAATTCCTATAATCCATTGTTTAGGCGTTGCAGTTAACTTGTGTTCTATTGTATATTTCACCTGATAAAACGCACTGAACATGTATGGATAAAGTATAGCACTTGCCGCGAGAGAAAATGCAAAATGATAGGCACTTTTGGTAAACAGCATGCTAATAAGGAATATTTGAACTAATACATTAGTAATGAATAAGGCGTTCATAGGTGCCCCATTTTTATTTTCTTTTGCAAACCACTTAGGAAACAAACCATCTTTAGCTACAATAAAAGGCAACTCTCCGGCAAGTAATGTCCAACCTAGCCATGCACCTAATACTGAAATAATAAGACCAATATTGACAAATGTTGCTCCCCAATCACCAACAATATAAGCTAAAATTTGTGCCATTGATGGTGCCTCAAGTTTAGAAATATGATTTTGAATTACAATACCTTGTGCTAATACAGTCAGCAAGAAGTAAATGAGCAATACTGAAATAAGTCCGATAACAGTGGCGGTTCCAACATCTTTTTTATTTTTAGCTCTTCCGGAGAATACAACAGCACCTTCAATACCAATAAATACCCAAACTGTCACTAACATCGTACTTTTAACTTGTGACATCGTATTAGCGAAATGAAATGATAATGATCCATATCCATCCATTCCAAAGAAACCTATCCTGAATGTATTAAAATTAAAGGCTACAATCATACATATAATCACTAATAAGATAGGAATTAATTTTGTAATAGTAACAATACTATTGATTAAAGCAGCCGTCTCAACTCCTTTTAATATTAAAAAGTGCACACTCCACAATAATATTGATGCCACTATGATACTAGGAAATGTGTTGCCCCCTTTAAATATTGGAAAGAAGTTCCCTATAGAAGACATTAATAACGTTGCATATGCGACATTACCTAAAAAAGCTGAGAACCAATATCCCCAAGCACTTGCAAACCCTATAAAATCACCAAAACCCGCTTGAGCATAACTATAAATACCACCATCTAAATCAGATCGTTCATTAGTTAAGTTTTGAAAGACAAGTGCTAAAGAAATCATTCCAATAGCAGTAATCAACCATCCAATTATAATTGCTAATCCTCCAGCGTGGCCTCCCATATCAGATTGAATATTGAAAGCACCGCCACCAATCATCGAACCTATAACAAGACCGATTAATGATGTTCGACTTAATCTTTTATCTCCTGTGTCATTCATATTCATTTCTCCTTTAGAAGGAGGGAGTGAAAACGTATATGCCTTTTAAAATACACATATATAGATGTATTATGGAAAGATATAGATGAGTAACGACACATCTTTGATAGTCATTGACCGAAGTTCTATATCATCCTCTCAACATGATTTTGAAAAAAGTTATTTTTATTATGTGACACAATTTGCAAAAATAAATATTCGTTTATTTAATAAAGCATACACGTGATCTTATCCCTATTTATTTTTCTTGTAGTAAATCTAGCCTAAAGTTGCTGCCATCACGGCTTTAATCGTATGCATTCGATTTTCAGCTTGGTCAAACACTCTAGAATACTCACTTCTAAAGATTTCGTCTGTTACTTCCATTTCAGTTAAGCCATATTTTTCAAAAATATCCTGACCATACTCTGTTTGTGTATCGTGAAAAGCTGGTAAACAATGTAAAAATATCGTATTTACTTTACCGGTTAAATTAAACATTTTTCTATTAACTTGATAGTCTTTCAATAAATGAATACGTGTTTCGAATTCACTTTCTTCACCCATTGATACCCAAACATCAGTATAAATAACATCTGCATCTTTGACGGCAGTATGAATGTTGTCAGTCATCTTAACTGAACCTCCATAATTAGACGCTTGATCTTTAGCAATATTAAAATATACATCTCTCGGTGTTAATGATGAGGGTGTACAAATACGTACATTTACGCCAAGCATCGCACCCGCCACCATAAGCGAATGTGCAACATTATTACGTCCGTTTCCTACATAAGTTAGGTTGATGCCTTTTAAATATCCAAAATTTTCTTTAATTGTCATATAATCAGCTAACATTTGTGTAGGATGCCAATCATCAGTTAACCCATTCCATACCGGTACTCCAGAGAATTCGGCCAATTGTTCAACAGTTTTTTGGGAAAAACCTCTAAATTCAATTCCATCAAACATTCTTCCTAAAACTTTGGCAGTATCCTCAACAGATTCTTTTTTACCTAATTGAATATCATTTTTCCCTAAGAATTCAGGGTGTGCACCTAGATCAATAGATGCGACTGTAAATGCGGCACGCGTGCGAGTAGACGTCTTTTCAAAGAGTAAAGCAATGTTCTTACCCTCTAAATATCGATGTGGTGTGCCTTGTTGTTTATATTTTTTTAACGTCATAGCAAAATCGATTAGACCTTCAAATTCTTCACCTGTGAGATCATACTCTTTTAGCAGTGACTTACCTTTTAAATCGAAGGGTTTCTTGATGTTTTTCATGGGATGTGCCCCTTTCATTTTATAAGTCGCTATCAAATTTAATAGCATAAGTGAATGTATTTCGTGATGCTCAAGCTATATCTATTCAACACCCTATCTTATATCTATAGATCTTCTCTTATTAAAGGTTGACTCATACAACGAGGGCCTCCTCGACCACGTACAAGTTCACTTCCAGGAATTTCAATAACTTTGATACCATGCTCACGTAACAATTGATTAGAAACATAATTACGATCATAAGTTACAACCACACCGGGACGGATGCATAAAGTATTCGAACCATCATTCCATTGTTCACGAGCTCCGTCGATGATATCACCATTTCCAGTTGGTATTAATGTAATTTCATCAACATTGAGCACTTCTTCTAATGTTTGTTTAAGATGACTAGAATGTTGGATTTTGATATCTTCAGCTTTATCATCGTATTCGATGATAAAGATATTCATGTTTCCTTCTGATTTAAGAATTGCTGAATGTGTAGTGAATTTGTCGTAATCAATCATTGTACAAACAGTATCTAGATGCATAAATGTTCGACTAGTTGGAATCTCAATCGCCACCACCTTTTTAAAAGTAGATAACGGATCTTTAAAAATACGTCGTGCTAAACGTTCAATTGCTTGTGCAGAAGTACGTTCAGATATCCCTATTGCAAGTACATCTTTAGATAACACCAGTTCGTCTCCGCCTTCGATATTGAATGGGCAGTCACGATCCAACCATAAAGGAACATTCTCATCTTTAAATCTAGGATGATGTTTTAAAATATATGAAATGAAAATCGATTCTCTGCGTCTTGCTCTCCAAAACATGCGATTTACTGTCATACCTTTACCAATTGAAGCTTGAGGATCACGTGTGAAATATAGATTAGGCATTGGGTCAAGATAAAACGGATATTTATCATCCATGTACTCTACAAGGTGTGTCGATTCAAGTTGTATTTCTTCTTTGCGTACGCCAGCCATAATCTTATTAATTAATGCTTGATTTGACAAAGTTGAAAAGAGTTTTTTTATTTCTGTTTCATGCCCTAGGATAGTTTTTCTAGATTCTGCTAAAACGTCATCTATAAATTGCTCTCTGACATTTGAATCTTCTATACTTTGTGCTGCTAATTTTTCTAAATAAAGCACTTCTATTCCTTCATCTTGAAGAACTTGAGCAAAACGATCGTGCTCTTGTTGAGCTACCTTTAAAAATGGAATATCATCAAACAATAATCCATCTAAGTAATCAGGCACTAAGTTTTCTAATTCCTTCCCTGGTCTTTTAAGTAATACCGTCTTTAGTTTCCCGATTTCACTGTTAACTTGAATAGGTCCATTTGTCATACTCATTTCCTCCTTTTCTTCGCTACATTATCAGTATAAAACTGATTAATAACTAAGTTCGTGATGATTATCACATACTAAATGTAAAAAGTTTCGCAACATTTGGTTATTCAATACATAATTATGTTTGAATATACATTACTATTGCATACTTTCGTTGAAAAAATGAATATTTGAGTAATATGAACCTTTACATCTTTATGGATAAAAGTTTTTTATTCATAAATTTGAATACTTAATCAAATAACAACACTCATATTTATTGAAATAAAAAACACCTGATAAACGATGTATGCGCTTACCAGGTTATATTTATAATAAACAACTTTATAAATTTTTATGAATAATTATGATTAAATATTTTGTAATAGACATATTCAGCTATAGACTGGGAATGTGTAAGAATCATAATCGTATCATTACCACTTATAGTTCCTATAATCTCTTTCAATTGTAACTGATCAATATAATAATTTATGCTTTGTGCAAATCCTGGTGTCGTCTTTATTAGTATATACGATTCTTTAATCATAGTGTTAATAATTTCTGTTTTTATGTAATCATTAAGTTTTACTCTTGAGTCTAATTGAGACTGCTGCGTAAGTAATTTATATTCATATTGATTTGCCTTCACAGGCAGGCGATAAATATGGAGTTCTCTTAAATCTCTTGCAATAGTAGTCATGCTATAACGTACACCAAAGTGATCATCAATGTAATCAATAATATCTGCTTTTTTATAAATGTGATTTTGCTTAACAATCATAGTTACTAAATCTTGTCGTTTACTCTTTTTCATTGAATGATCAACTCCTATAGATAACTAATTTATTTTAATTTATAAATTAAAATTTCTTTTTATTTAATTATACTTTATCATTTTATTGTTGATAATTATAAGAATTTTTATGTCCTTTGTGACAAAGTACGTAAACATACATTCAAATTTAAAATTAATTTGTTTATTTAACTATCATTTTATCTATATTTCCCCTTTTATTCTTATTAGGTTTTTTATACTCATTACTAAGCAGTCACACTTACGCTAGACAAACCGTAGTCTTACCTCAAGGTAAAGTAAGCGGCTTTGTATTAGTTTAAAAATTCCTGAAGATCTTAGTTCACTCTTATGATGAAATAAAAAACCTGAGACAGTTAAGTTTGTCTCAGGCTGAGTCGAAATTAAGTCAACACTCATTTCGATTAAGGCTTTAAAGATTGTAAATATTTAACATTACTTCTTCTTTGTTAAGGTTCTTTAAAATTCATTTTTAGATACTTGTTAACATATTTTTATTTTAAAACGGTTCGCCTACACGCCAACACTGTCCCATGCTTGACCTACTTGTTGAGCAATACCGTCGCCATATAAATCAAATGCTGCTTGTTGTAATGATGCTTTGGCATCTTGGAAATCAGAATTTGAAGTTAAATAAACAGTTAACGCTCTATAGTAAATTTGTTCAGAACGTTGTTTACCAATACTACGAATTGTGTTGTAAGCTGCTTTGTTCGGAATACCTGAATTCGTATGTACGCCTCCATTGTCAGAATTTGTATAAACAAAATCATTCATATGAGATGGTTGTCCAAAACGCTCTGGATTAGATAAACTTCTTAAGGCATCTCCGCCTACGCCAGGTGTATAAACATCTTCACCCATTAAGAAATCTTCATCATCAACGAAGTAACCAAATACATCTGAAAAACTTTCATTTAATGCACCTGATTGAGAACGGTAAACAAGATTAGCAGTTTGCTGTGTTACACCATGTGTAATTTCATGTGCAACAACATCATTTGCACCAGACAGCGCTGTAAATGTACGTCCATCTCCGTCACCGTAAATCATTTTATCACCAATCCAAGCCGCATTGTTTCTGTTATCTTGACCTTGGAAGTTATTTACATGTGCGAGTGAAATAATTGGGCTACCTTGATTATCATATGATTCTCGGCCGAAAGTATTTTTATAATAGTCATACGTTTCTTTAGCATAATAATTTGCATCTACACCTGCACGTTGTTCATCATCAACAAAATTTCTATCTTTATCTTGCATTAAGTAAGCTTGACCAGTATTCGCATCGTAATTGTAAGCTGAAAGTGTACCTTGTTGAGTTAAATCTTGTAGTGCATAGCCACCGCTGACACTATTAATATTAATTTGTTTCGTGTCACCTAGTACACCTTTACCTGTACCTGTAGTAGCTGCTTCTTTGATCATATTTAATTTATCAACTACTTGACCCGTTTCAGCATCAATTTTCACATTCCAATGAGAAATTTTTGGTGAAGTTGTAATAATTTCTATGTTATAAACATATTTATTTTTTTCTCCATCAATCTCAACTTTATTGGTTTTGATGACATCACTTTTTAAGTTTTTAGCTTTTTGACGATCAATTTTTATTGCTTCGAAAGCTTTATCTGTGGCATTTTCTTTACTTATCGATACTTTATTCGTAGGTTGAACTTTCTTAGCATCAGTATCACCATTGACAAGAACTACCTTACCCTCTTTATTCGTATGAACTTTTACTTCTTTGTCGGGTGCATACGTGTTGCCCACTTTCGGTTGCAATGTGTAATGCGTAAATCCTTTGTTATCTTTTTCAGTATCAGTGACCTTATAATCTTTGTAATGATTTTTTATATTTTCAGATTTTGGTAACTCTTTCAATGCGTTAGTTGCTTGAGATTCTTGGGTTACTTTCGCATCGATGTTTTGAGTTGCTGATACTTTATCCTTAGCGTCAACCTCCGTATTGACTAAAGGACTTGCCACAGTTAATGCGGCAATACTTGTAAGTGCGAATTTAGAAAAATTCTTCATTTTATTACCTCCTATAAATTAATGAAAAACAACTTACTATATAATAGTAATTAAAATTTTCTGAAAAGTAAATGAAAATTTCATTTAATTCACATAATCATCACTTATAATTTTTTTGTATAAATAATTTGTACAATACTTTAAAAACTTATGTTAAAATTTTAATTTAGAATTAATGGTATAATACACTTCAGTTAATTAAAATGAAATAAAATTAATTATTATATCAAATAGTTAAAACGTTTCACTTCAAATGCTATATTTTGAGAAATAGATTTAAAAAGTCGTCACTTTCTGAAGAATCAACAATTCCAGAACAATATGGTACGGCGTATTTTTTAAATACAGTTTAGTTTTACGATGTTATATTAAAAACACCCTCCAAGTTGAATATTTTAAATTCTACTTGGAGGGTGTAACGTCACATCTTTATTACTCATTCTCTTCATTTAAATATGAAGTGATAAACTCTATATAGTATTCCACAAATTCTAAATAATTGGCTTTTTCTACGCACTCATTTATTTGATGAGGTCCATTTCCCGGGCCAAACATTAAAAATGGAAAATTTTCATCTTTTCCTTTTAATAAGTTGGAAGCATCAGTAACTGCTACAGTAGGAGTAACGATTAAATCTCTTTCGTTAGAAAAATGGCTTTTTGCAATATCAAACCCTAGCTCTACCAAGCGATTTTGACCTGTTGTTACTACAGGTTCTAAATCAAGATAAAGTTCTTGTGTCAAACTAGCACCATTTTGATTTGCTTGCTCTATATATTCATTAAATAGCGCTTTAACTTTGTTATTATTATATTCTGGTATTGTGCGTACATTAAATTCAGCTGTAGCAAAATCAGGTACTGAATTAACTTGTGTTCCCCCTTGAACAATACTATTAGTCATAACAAGTCCTTGAATAAGCTCTTGTGCCTTTTCCTTTGTTATATGGTTAGGTAGTTGACTTCCTAAATTATTTATCATATTTGAAAAATCTAAGGATTCACCTTTTACTGATTGTGTTATTTTTTCATATTCTTGATTTATATTTTGAATAAATTCTAATAATGGCTTAATAGCATTTTGACCTAAAAATGGTAATGAACTATGTGAAGCACGTCCTTTAGATTTTATTCTAAAGTCCATTGAACCTTTATGTGCATACACCAAACTAGGAAATGATGGTTCCGCAATAAGTAATGCATCTAAATCATCAGCATATCCTTTTTCAAACAACTGTTGCGAACCAGATTGTTCCATTTCTTCACCCACTGTTGCCATGAATTTAATAGTTCCCTGTGTTAACTTACCACTTTCTTTAATTTCAATAAGAGCAATGGCTAAAGCTGCTAATCCAGATTTCATATCTGCAGCTCCCCTACCGTATAAATAGCCTTGATCCTCTGTGAGTGTGAAAGGATCATACGTCCAATGATCATGATTTCCCTCAGATACTACATCCATGTGACCAGATATTCCTATAACTGGTTGACTTGAACCAACGGTTGCAATTAAATTTGCTCGACCATCTGTAACTGTATCAATATGTGAACGAATTCCATACCGATTAAATAGTTTTTCTAAGTACTGTGCAACCTCTAATTCATTGCTATTTACAGTTTTTATTGACACTATATCGGATAAGATTTTAACTCTTTCCTCATTAGATAATACGCGCATCGTTATTCCACCTTTCTTAATTTGTAAAACTTTTAATTTAACAATGTAAGGATAACTTTTATTCTATAATGTATCTCATTTATCTATATTGTTTACCTTACAATACTTATATACCATTCATTGTTAAAGTCATGTCTTATATTAAATGATTATAACAAGCACAATGGTTCAATCATTACATTATGCTTAGACGTTAAACGATAATTCTAGCTTGTAATATATTACTAATAGAAGAATAAATTTAGAATTTCTTTTGTAACTTATAGAATAATTCTACTTACAATAATAAAAGGATTATAATAAAATATAGCTAATAAAGAGGATGGAGGATATACGCTTTGAAAAAATTTTTAGCTACAATAGTGGTAATCATTCTTATATGTGCATTGGGCTTTTCATTATATGCAGCTATTAACCACCATACGAATTCTAATAAGAACGATAAAAAAATAGAACACAATCGCAAAAACAAACAAAATAATACTTCAAATCAGAATCGTGATACTCATCAACAACATGACCAAACGCAACCAACAAATAGTGATTATAACAACGATAATCAATCAGGTACTGAACAACCAGCACAACAACCTAACTACCATCAATACCCAAATAATAATCAACAGTCCGGTTCAAATAAAAATAACTCTTCAGAAAATAACAAACAGAAACCGAATCAGAACAAAACTAATCAATCAGATCATCAACCATCACAATCAACACCACAACAGTCGTCACAACCTAATCATAATCAATCTGATTCACAACAAAATGGCAACTCAAATAATAATTCCAACAATCAAAATCATGAAACAAATGATAATCAGAATAAAAATCGTTAATCATATGACAAAGCTTATGCATGTATCAAATTACATTGTGTAAGCTTTTTATTTTTTTATTCGAATATGTTTGAAATTGCTATAAAATCAATATAACTAATATGTGAAAAATGTTATATTTGTTTAATACTTTTATAAATTCTATTTATATAATTTATAAATTAAGTTAAAATGAAAGTAACCAATCTTATATTGAGGTGTATCATGAGAAAACTAATAGCCACAATTATCGTTTCATCACTAATATTAGGAGGCTGTTCAACAGTGCATGAAGAAAAAAATTATGCATCACAATCAATTCCCGCAAGTCAATACAAAGGTCAAGGTTTCCAACCAGTAGCTGAAAAAAGTGCTATCGCACATGCGAAAAAACATCGTGAAGAATACGAAAAACTTGGTGAACAATTTTTTAAAGATAACTTTAGCCTTAATGTTAAAGCCACAAATGTTGTAGGAAGTGGTGATGGCGTCGAAGTCTATGTTCATTGCGATGATCATGACATTGTGTTTAATGCAAGCATCCCTTTTGATAAGGAATCAATCCATGAAGAAGGCTCCATGCGAAGCAATGATAACGGAGATACTATGAGTGATATGGTAGGAACTGTGTTAAGCGGTTTTGAATATAGAGCAAATAAGGAAAAAATGGATAACTTAGAAAAATACCTCAAAGATAAAGAAGATAAATATCACTATACTGGATTCACCGATGAAGCAATAACTAAAACTCAAAATATAGGCTATCAAAATAATTACTTTTACATTACTACTAGTTCCACGAAATTACGAGATTATAGAAAACATTTTGAACCTTTAATTAAAGAAAGTAACGATGATTTTAAAAAGCATATGAAACAATTAAAGTCTAAAAAAGATACGTATCTTAATACAGAAATAACGACTACACTTTTCAGTACTCTGGACGAATATGACGAAAAAATCATTAGAAAAAATACTTTATCCATGGCTAAAGAAATGAGAAAAGAGCCATCTATTCCACATAATTTCACATTCCACTTATTATTTAGCAATAACAAATTAAAAATCAACGATCCAAACATAAGTAACAATCAAATTAATGAGTATAGGGTGTTCGACCATGACGGATTTAAAAATTAATGATAGAGATATAGCTGAAATAAATGGCTTTTGGGTATATCACAATACTAAAAATAAACAATTTACAGTTAACGGTAAAAAATTCAGAGTAATTGATTCTTACGATGATGCATCCACCTCAAATTCTCAAGGTGCTTCCGATTCAAAAACTATTGAATTATTAACTAAAGACGGTAAATATACTGGACAGCAATTAATTGCACATCAAGGTACCGACAACAACGAATCTATTAATCCTAACAATCCTTTGAAAGATAAACTTGCAGATGATTGGCTTCAAAATATTAAATTGATGAATGATAAAAATAAAAGCACTTCACTTATCAAACAAAATAATCAATACTTGGATAACTATCAAAAAAAAATTTCTGATGCTAAGCATCTTAATGATGATGACTTTTATGAAAAGTATGGTATTGAAAAAACATACTTTAAAGACAAAAAATTAGTTTATGGAGGCGGAAATTCTCAAGGAGCAGTTGGTGCTAAATTAGCAGGTGTTAAAAATCCTAATTTAAAAGTAGTTACGACTGATCCTGCAACCTTACCTGAAGCGTCTTGGAGAGGTACTAAATCTAAAAAACATAATAATATTATAAATTATCATAGCACTTATGATATATTGTCTTGGGTTCAAGATCCGGTATTTAAAAATAATCCCGGGAAACGTGTAGACCTTAAAACCGGTGTTCCTACTCTTGAAGGTCTTGCTGATAGTCATTTAGGTTATAAAAGAAAATTTAATAAAAAAAATAACACTTACAAAGAAATACCTGTTAAAAAGATAAAATCTGTTAAGGATACGGATACTAAAAAAGGCAAATCAAAACCTAAAACGATTAATATTACTTTAGACATGGACGGCCGAATCCCAATAAATGTCTGGACAGGAGAATCTATTTCTCGTTCTGGTACTGGCACATTAATTAAATTAGATATTGAAAAGTTAGAAAATCTCCATAATTTAGTAACTGGTGAAACAAGTAAAATGTTATCTGAATGTGTTAAATTTCTAAATGAAAGCTTTAATATATCTCAACATGAAAACAATAACTTTAGTAATCGTAAGCATAAACTTAAAAGTGATTTCATTGATAAAATATGCCTTGATTCCTTGGAAAACTTATGTAATTCCATTAAACACAAACGACAGTCTTTTGAAGAAGCGATTGATCAAGTACACAAAGTTATCGATCCTATAATTGGCTTAATACCTTCTATAGGTCTTAAATCACTTGAAGAATATATTTCTGAAATAGTCCGTAATTTAGAAAAGGGTATCGAAGCAATTCACGATACACTTGAAGCAAAAATCCAAAAAATATTTCAAAATTTGGATAATGATTTTCACGATGGTGTAGCTGAAGAAATGATGAAGCATCTTCAAGTGGTATCTAGAAATATTTTACAAGTAAAACAACAAAATGATATTTATGGTCGTCAAATAGCAGATATTAAAAATATCATGTCTCAACAAGATGCCACTATAATGGATGGTAATACTAATATAAGTTATAGTGGTGAAAATATGGTTTACGGTTCAATCGAATCTTCCAATTACTTAACTCGTAAAATGTCAATTTTAAAAGATCATATTGATAAGGGCATAAAAGATTTAGCAGAATATGTAGAAGAGTTATATAACGAGTATTTCAAACCTGTTAAGGATGATATCGATAAAACAGTTACTGCACTTACAAATGCGAAATTAAGTATATATTCTATTAAAACAATGTTGAAAAACCCAGCTATTATTACTGCATTGAAAGCTTCTCCATTTAGTCCTTCAATTGTAATTTCTGCACTTGAAAGATTAGTAGGTGAAATAGATAAGTGGGTATCTCTATTAAATGATTTGAAAGTTGCGTCGCCTATTCTCGAAAATCACTTAGATGATATTATAGAAAATGCGAAACCTACGATTGTTAATATGATTTTTGAACCAAGTCATTATGACGATATGTTTATTTTAAATACTCAAGCTCAAGCGCGTTTAGATCAAATGGCTCAACAATTTGAAGTAGTGTGTAATGGGTTGAATGAAAATGCTGGGCAAGCCATCAAAACTATGGATGAATCAGCATCAGTGATACGTTCGAATATGTCAAAAGTAAATGCGCAATTAGAAAAATCAGCTGTATATTAATAAAAAAGATGTATGTGAGCACACTTTTCACATACATCTTTTTTATCTTCATTCTTTTATATAATAAAGATAAAAATCACTATGTTAGATTTATCGATGGATCAATTAATAAACCAAAGTATTAATATTTGCAATTGCTAGATTTCATGTCATTTCTGGATCTGAGAGTGAATATTTTTCTAAGCGCATACCTTTTGTAAAAGATATGCCACAATATATCACGCCATCAATTTTAAATTTAATTACTAATTATAAATATTGACCATTTTCTAAGAAGTTAAAGTACCTTAAATAGCTTAAGTTATTTTTACAGAATAGAAGAATGTTAATGTTTGATAATTAAAAAAGTTAATTCTAGAAACTTTAAAATCTCTAGAATTAACTTTACTCAACTTTTTTATATCTCATTGATATTTATCTTAGTGGAATCTCATACCACCGTCAACGATGATTGTTTGGCCAGTAATATAATCTGAATCGCTACCTGCTAAGAAGCTTACTACATTAGCTACATCTTCAGGTTTAGACAAGCGTTTTAAAGCAATTTGATCTGTAAATTGTTTCCAACCCCATTCCATTGGTTGGTTATTTTCCTCAGCAAGCTTTTCAGCGATACCTTTCATCATTGGTGTTTCAACAATACCAGGTGCGAATGCGTTGACTGTAATATTTTTCTCAGCTAAATCACGTGCTGCTACTTGAGTCAATCCTCTAACAGCAAACTTAGTACTGCTATATAGAGATAAGCCAGCATTACCTTCAACACCTGCTTGAGATGTGGCATTGATAATTTTACCGCCATGTCCTAATTTATCAAATTGTTCAATTGCAGCTTGGATGCCCCAGAATACACCACCTACGTTAACACCTACAACTTGATTAAATTGTTCAGGTGTTACTGATTCAATTGGTGTCATTGGACCAAGACCAGCATTATTAACTAGGACATTTAAATCGCCAAAGTGTTCAACGACTTGATTTAACACACTAAATACTTGATCACGATTTGAAACGTCTGCTTTAAAAGCAACTGCTTCTTGCCCTTCTTTTGATAATTTTTCAGCTGACTCTTTAGCTACCGCTTCATTAAAGTCTACAAGCGCGATGCTATATCCATCTTCAAATAGACGCTCAGCAATTTTCAAGCCAATACCTTGTGCTGCACCTGTGACAACGGCTACCTTTTTTGAGTTACTCAACAAAACCACTCCTCAATATTTCTTAAGATTATATATTTAAATTATCATAATTTGTGCAATTTGATGTGAAGATATTGTGAATAAATGCACAATTTTATTAACATTTAATTTTCAATGTTCATCTATTGCAATTAATTAAATTACAAGAAGTCGCAATATTCCAAATTCCTAGTTCTCAATTTTATTTTGTTTTTAAAGAATTTGTTAAAATTTCTCAACTCCATTTACATGTATCTACATGTATGTTAAAAATAGTTATGTAAGCGTATCACAAACAACAACAAGGGAGGATTATATTATTATGTCAGGTATCGTTGAATCATTACATAACGCTGTAAACGCTGGTTTACACGTAAAACAAGATTGGGTAGACATGGGATTCGGTATTGCAGATACAGTTGCAAAAATCGTTGATCAAGTTTTAAAATTTGTTTAATTCAAAATAGCATATGAAACCTCATTGTTTCTAAATACCATAAAACAAGGCTGGGATACATATCATGTCCTAGCCTTGTTAACATATTAGTAGTTGTAGATGCTAATTAAGTTGAACAAGTGACTATACTGTACTATTCATCTTAAAATATTAATTCTATAACCTTTTTAGAATTTATCATTTTAGCCCTCTATTTCTCTGACAAAATCATTTGTTCTAATACTCCACCATCATACTGGACCATTAACTTTCACTCTTAAGCGAACTGATTTCCACATGGTTTAAAGTGAAGCAATTTTTATTAGAGATATTAATTTCATCTCTTTACCACTTAATATATATCGAACTCAAATCTAATTTAATTCAAATTTTACTTTTTAATAATTGATGTCTACTATTCTAAAAATATAACTTAATTATAAATAACGACTTCTTATAATTGTAATTAAGATGATGGTAATATTTTTCACGTTTTCCCCATATTGATTGTGTTCAATTTTAATAATAGAATTAAAGTAAATCATTGAAGCGTTTTCTCAAAGTTTATATAGAGAAGAGTGATTAATCGTGATTGATAGACAAATCAAACTCATCAAATTGTTATTAAATTATACAGATACATATATAAGTGGCCATGATATTGCCAAACAGTTAAATGTATCTAACAGAACTATTCGTAATGATATTAAAACTATACATACTACATTTCTAAATGAATTAATTTTAAGTGTACAATCTAAAGGTTATATGCTAAATACATGGCTTTATACACCTGATGAGATACAATCTGCTTTAGAGTCAGTTATTGTAAAAGAGAATAAATTACTTATCATAATTGCTTATAGGTTATTTATGGAAAAGCATACATTCACTATCAAAGAGCTATCTTCAACTTACCATTTAACAAAATCAAAAGTGATTGATTATATAACACGTATACAAACGTGGGCTATAAAATTTGATATTTATTTATCAATTAAAAAGAAGCAAGGTATCATAATCGATGCGAGTACAACGAGTATCAGTAATGCTGTACTTCATATCAACCAACTTACAGACGATGAATTTAAAGTTGAAAACCTTATTTTACAAGAGTTACCTCAAGCCCATACTAGAAAAATAAAACAAATTATCTCAAAGCATATAGATAATCATCAATTATCAACTTCTGAAAATAAAATACAACAATTACTTGTGCATCTAATTTTAATTATTAAACATTCTCAACCAGAGGAAGAAGATTGGAGCACTGATACAGAATCTTTAACTATTGCGAAAAAGTGTATAAAAGATATCAACGAAACGCTTGGATATCAACTTAACAATAAAACAAGCGAATGCTTTTCCTTTTTTATTAGCTACCATTACAATAAGTTTGATTTAGGGGTCCAACAACTATTTATCCAAAGTTATATCGATCGCCTCATTGAATTAATGGAGCAGCATATTGGTTTTCCCTTTTCACAAGATACAATTTTAAAAGATAATATGAACGTCCACTTTAGTCGTACATATTTGCGATTAATGCGTCATGTGTATCTAAATAATCCATTAACAAGTCAAATTAAACGACTATATCCCTTTGTCTTTAATACACTATATGATAGTATTCGACAATTATCACAAGATACAAATATCCAATTAAGTGAAGACGAGATTGCCTTTTTAACTATACATTTTCAGTCTTCTATCGAACGTCATAAGTCATCACATATTCATGTTGTAATTGCTTGTTATTATGGTTTAGGCATCTCAACGTTACTCGCTGAGAAAATCAAACAACTTAATCATGCAATACAAATCGTAGATACATTAAAACTTGAAGATATTAACGACTATCATTTTGAAGGGATTGACTTATTAATTACTACTCAAGACTTTGATACAAGACAACTTTTACAAACACCTAAAGTCATACAAGTATCACCTTTATTTTCAGATGAGGATGCTAAAAAAATCGAATTCTTTATAAAAGCCATGCAAAATCCATTATCAAAAGATGATATATTATCAAAAATTCAGTTGAGTGTTGAGTCCAATTTCAAACTGAATCATTCAAATCACATTCTTCCAATTTTTGAGAAATCCAAAGAAATTTTAGATTATCATCATGCAACTCTAGATGGCTATATAGAAAGTGCCATAGATCGCGAAAAACAATCCTCAACATATATAGGTAAAGGGATAGCACTCCCGCACGGCAACCCTGAAAAAGTACTAAAATCACACATGATTATATTTAAACCTTCTCAACCTATAACATGGAAACAACATAAAGTTAAACTTGTTTTCTTTTTAGCAATGAGTAAAAAAGATTTAAATATTAACCGTAAAATTATACAAACAATTGCTCAATTAGAAGAAGATGACATCCATCAATTATGTCTTTTAGATGATTTACAACTAAAAAACACTTTGTATGCACGTTTTAAAGAATAATTGCCACTATTGACGGCAATTATTCTTTTTTACGCTTAAATGTATACGTTTACAATTATTGTTAGGAAAAGGAGCGTGCATACTATGAAAATACTTGCAGTTACATCATGTCCAAATGGAATTGCTCATACATATATGGCTCAAGAAAAATTAGAACAAGCGGCAAAAGATATGGGCGTTGATATTAAGGTTGAAACTCAAGGAGGCGTCGGAGCAGAAAATGTGCTCACTTCTAAAGAAATCAAAGAAGCTGATGGAATCATCATTGCTGCCGATAGACAGGTAGATTTATCAAGATTTAATGGTAAACCTCTCATCAATGAAAGTGTACGTGAAGGTATTCATAGACCCAAGGAATTAATACAGCGCGTGATTGACCAAGATGCACAAATTTACCATGATCAAAATATTTCTACAAATATGTCTAGAGATCAGGAAGAATCTCATAAAAGTAATATTCAAATGGTGTATCAGCATTTAATGAATGGTGTATCTTTCATGGTGCCATTTATCGTCGTTGGCGGTTTACTCATAGCTATTGCCTTAACTCTTGGAGGACACACCACTCCAAAAGGATTAGTTATCCCCGAAGATTCATTTTGGAAATCTATTGAAAATATTGGTAGTTTATCGTTTAAATTTATGGTTCCCATCCTTGCAGGTTATATCGCGGTGAGTATTGCTGATAAACCTGGTCTTGTTCCAGGTATGATTGGTGGTGCCATTGCTGCAGATGGTAGTTTATATGGAAGTGAAGCAGGAGCTGGTTTCCTTGGTGGTATCGTCGCAGGTTTCTTAGCGGGCTATATTGCAAAATGGATTAAACAGATTAAAGTTCCTAAAGCTATGGCCCCTATTATGCCTATCATCATTATACCTATTCTATCTTCATTAATAGTTGGTCTCATTTTTATATTTGTAATAGGCGCACCAATTTCGAATATTTTTGGTGCATTAACATCATGGTTAAAAGGAATGCAAGGGGCTAACATCATTATTCTTGCTATTATTATTGGCGCGATGATTGCTTTTGATATGGGAGGTCCAGTTAACAAAGTAGCATTTTTATTCGGTTCTGCATTAATTGCTGAAGGCAACTACACTGTGATGGGAATGGTTGCTGTTGCAGTATGTACACCACCGATTGGTTTAGGTTTAGCAACGTTTGTTCGTAAACACCAATTTAATAAAGCAGAACAAGAAATGGGTAAAGCATCATTTACGATGGGATTATTTGGTATCACTGAAGGAGCAATCCCTTTTGCTGCACAAGATCCTCTAAGAATCATTCCAGCTAATATGATTGGCGCGATGATTGCTTCAGTAATAGCGGAGATTGGAGGTGTCGGTGATAAAGTTGCTCATGGAGGTCCTATTGTCGCTGTACTAGGTGGCATCAGTAATATTTTATGGTTCTTTGTAGCTGTTCTCGTTGGAAGCTTAGTAACCATGTTCACAGTCTTGTTGTTTAAGCGTCACACCCCTGCTATAGCAAAAAACAGTAGTGGAAATGATACTTCTGTTGGAACTGACAATGTATTTTCTGATGACCAATCTACTAATCACACTACACAATCCTCACATCATATGGTGTTCGATAAATCACTCATTGAAATTACCAAGGAACCAATGACAAGAGATCAAGCGATTGATAGATTACTTACAAAGTTATGCCATCGTCATTACATTACGAATATAGAAGAGGTAAGAACCGCAATCCTTAAACGAGAAGCTGAGTCAACAACTGCTATCGGAATGAACGTTGCAATACCACATACTAAATCTTATGCAGTTAAACGTCCTATCGTCGCTGTATTAAATCATAAAGCAGGTGTAGAGTGGGAAAGTCTAGATGAATCCAATCCTCAGCTCATTTTCCTTATAGCTGTTCCCAATGATAATAACGATACACATTTAAAATTGCTACAACGTTTATCACGAACACTCATGAAAGATAATACGCGTGATGAGTTAATTCATGCTCAAAGTCGTGATGAAATATTTAATATTTTAAAAGAGATATAAAGGAGCGTATGACAAATGGTACTTTTTCTTCAACCCGTATTTCAAGAACGTTTATGGGGTGGCACCAATCTCACTCAATTTGGTTACGATATTCCGAATAATTCTACGGGTGAATGCTGGGCAATTTCCGCACATAAAAACGGTCCCAACACAATTCTTAACGGAAAACATAAGGGGAAATCTTTAAAACAAGTTTGGGACGTAGATAAAGCACTTTTCGGAAATGACTCACGTAAAGATTTTCCACTTCTCACTAAAATTCTAGATGCACATAATCCTTTGTCAGTACAAGTACATCCTGATGATGAATATGCACTTAAACATGAAGGCGAATACGGTAAAACTGAATGTTGGTATATTTTAGACGCTCAACCTGGTGCTGAAATTATCTATGGTGTTAATGCTACAAGTAAAAATGAACTTGAACATATGATTGATCATCATGAATTCGACTATTTATTTAAACATGTACCTGTTAAACCGGGTGACTTCTTTTATGTACCAGCCGGTACAGTTCATGCTATTGGTTCCGGAATACTCATTTTGGAAACCCAACAATCCTCAGATACAACATATCGTATATACGATTATGACCGAAAAGATAAAAATGGTCATACGCGTGAATTACATTTAAACCAAAGTAAAGATGTTATTGATATCACTACAACTGAACCTAATACAACACCTAAGACTGAAATGATAAATGGCAATCAATACACTCAATTTGTTGCTAATCATTTCTTTACGGTTGAAGAATGGTCTATCAAAGACATATTAGATTTTCAAAAACCACACACTTATTGCTTAGTGTCAATGATTAACGGCCACGGGCAAGTTTCAATCAATAACGAAGTATATAAAATCGATAAGGGTGATCATTTTATTTTAACTTCTGAAGATCAATATATTAACTTTGTTGGTAATATGGATATAATAGTCAGTTTTAGTAAAGATGAGGCATCTTAAATAAACGTGTTGCATCAATTTTTAATTTAAATCAATTGAATAAAACATCATGTTACTTGAACTGACTTAATCATAGATTTTTCTTTCATATAAGAGAAGCATCGATAATTACAACTGTGCCTGTTTCTATAGCAATAAAATCTGTCACTGTTAAACTTAGGATAAACAAAAACGGTTATCCACCTTCTGTTAAGGTGAATAACCGTTTTTTAACTTATCTTTCTAAGATAAGAACAATACAACATGTTTTCCTGTAAGTATCATTTTAAATCATACTGTTCTAACATTAATTAAGTAAAATCGTTGATCTTTATTCAGTTACTTTACTTTCGTCAGCTTTTTCAGCAATTTTACGGATAATAGGATCAGTCACAGGTTTCAAGCAATAACCTACAACCATGAATCCAATTCCGAATAAACCTAAAATAATCACTTTCGTAATCAGTATCTCTGGAACTATACCTCCAACTGTTTCACGTAATGCGTCGATAGAATACGTGAATGGTAAATATGGAGATATCGCTTGGAAGAATTCTGGCGTTGTTTGAATTGGGAATGTACCTCCACCACCAGCAATTTGTAACACAAGTAAGATAATAGCAACAGCCTTACCAGGGTTACCTAACAATGATACAGATGTGTAAATGATCGAGTTAAATACGAGTGAACTAAACACGGCAACAGAGACAAATAATATCGGTGATTCTATCGATGCTTTAAGGATAACTAAATCACCGATAGATACTATTAATGCCTGTATGATACCTAATAAGAAAAAGAAACCAGATTTACCAAGATACACTTGTCTCTTCGTCATAATAGGTTGTAAGTGTTCGTGTTTGTTATCCACAGATAATAAGCTAACCATTAATAATCCTCCAACCCAAATAGACAATGCAGTATAGAATGGCGTCATGCCAGAACCATAATCTTTTACTGGGAACACATCTGTCGTTTTTTTATTAATAGGGTTAGCAACAATATCCGCCTGTTTCTTCAAATCATTTTTCAGTGTATCTATTAACTTATCTACAGCATCATCTTTATCTAACTTTTTGAAGATTTTATTTGCTTTTTTCAAGTCTTTCTCAACATCTGGCAATTTATTTTCTGAGAAATCGGCAAGCGAAGCAAGTGCTTCTTTAGCTTGAGGCTGTTTCTCGTTTAATAAATCTACAGCATTATCATAACGACTAAATAAAGATGGTATTTTTTGGTTTACAGACTGTGTTACATTGGCTAGTTCTCTCTCTAATCCAGGCAAGTCATTACGTACAAAGTCTGCGGCTTTCGCGACATCTTTTTTAGCTGTTGGGAAGTAAGCCTGTGCAGTTCGCATTGCATTTATATATGCGTTTTCGATCGCTGGCAATGCAGTTTGAATCGTATCAATTCTCTTTTTACCGCTATTTAAAATATCTTGACCAGCGTTAATCACTCGGTTAATAGTATTTAATTTAGACTGGATTGTCGATAATGTATTTTGACCTTTATTAAGTTGATCAGTAATCTCATTAGAAACAGCTAGTAAATTACGATTAAGTTCTTTTTTAATGTAATTTCGTAATGTATCTAACCTTTTATTTAAGTTAGGTAAGTCACGTAATACATTGACTGCTTCTAATTGTCCGGAGCTACCATTTGACAATGCATCTATTAATTGATTGGTACTTTTTAAATTATCATTAATGCTATTGTTTGCTTCTTTCACTTGCTTAATTTCATTAGATAAATCAACATGTTCACTTTTTTCCAACTCTGACAAGATATCTATAAATTGTTGATTATACTTAGATGCGTTTTCTAAGCGTGATTTTATATTTTTTAATGGTTCTTTAAACTCTGATGGTTTATCTGAAGCGATGACACCATATGCTATATTTTTTAATGACTTAATGTCTTGTTGGGTAGCTTGTGCTTGTTGATCTGTTTGATTAGATAATGATAATAAAGCTTCTGTTAAAGCTGTATTCATTGATTTTACATCACTGTTAGATAAAATGTTATCACTGTATACGGGTTGATTCTCACCTGATTGACTCACAGGTACTGTTTTAATGTTTGAATGACTCTTCCCTTCCGAATGAGATGATTTTATAGCGCTTTGGGGTGTAGTTGATGCTTGATTTCTTAAATTTTGATTTGCTTGGTTATTCACATCTTGAGCGCGACCCGCTGCTTCTTGATAGTCTCCCACTCTCGCTTTAGCTTGAGTCAAATAACCTTTTGCATCATTTAACTGACCGCTCGCTGCATCAATTCCTTCACTTGCAATATCGACACCTCTATTGATTCTAGGGAATTGTGCTGGAACATCATTAGCAGCAACATTTAAAATTCTTTCAATATTTGGCATGTAGCTATCAAGTGCAAGTATCAACTTAGCCCTTTCATTAAGTGCCGGAATAGACGAATTAACAGCATTAAGTTTTTCTTGAGCATCTAATACATTCCCTTTATACTTTCCTAAACTTCTAAATTGATTAGCATAAGCATCCAAATCATCTTGATGTTTATTTAGTTCAATAATCTTGTCTGCAAATTGATTAATTTTAGGCAATGAATTATTAGCTTGATATACAGCACTCTTAATTTTATTGATTGTAGGTACATTATCTTCAATTGATAGTCCGACTTTGTTAGCTTCAGAAAGTAAAGCGGTTGCTACGGTTTTGTTAAATTGTTTATTTGCTTTATCAATTACAAACGACGATCCCGTATCGGTTAATTTAGCTGCTACGGCATTAATCTTCTGATTTACTTTAAAATCTATATCCGCCTTTTGAGGATGTTTTCTTAAAGTACCAGTGATTTCATGTGTAAATTTCTTCGGTATATAAATACCTGCATAATATTTTCCCATTTTAATTTCATGGTCAGCTTTTTCTCTACTCACAAATTGCCAGTCAAAACTATCATTCTTTTTTAAAGTTTTGACCATTTTATTTCCTACATTAATATTCTTACCACGAACTTTTTCACCTTGGTCTTCATTCACTACGGCAACTTTGATATGTCCTGTATGACCATACGGGTCCCACATAGCCCAGAGGTTAAACCATGCATAGAATGAAGGAAGAATTGCTAAACCAGCTAAGATGACCCATACCCCTGGTGTTTTAGCAACTCTTTTTAAATCCGTGATAAAAAGTTTTAGTGCGTTTTTCATTTTCACACTCCTATTTATCATTATTCTTTTTTATTGTAATACATTTCCTTACAGATGATTACTTAAATGTGCATATTTTTTTGCTTACGTAAAGATGATACACATATTATATTAAAATTTGATTAAAAGGATTTATTTTTCTAATGTTGATTAGTATAATATTTACATTAAGGCGTAATTCATTTTTGTTGATACTTGTCAACTTTATAAACCATAAGATAAATTATATCAAATTCTCATTTGTTATGACAATAACTAAAAATAATTTTCAAGGGAGCACACATAAGATGAAGAAAAATAAATTTTTAGTATATTTACTATCGACGGCGCTTATCACGCCAACCTTCGCTACACAAACAGCTTTTGCTGAAGATTCATCTAATAAAAATACAAGTTCAGATAAAATGGAACAACATCAAGCACAAAAAGAAACATCAAAGCAATCTGAAAAAGATGAATTTAACAACGATGATTCTAAACACGATTCTGATGATAAAAAAAGCACTTCTGACAGCAAGGACAAAGACTCTAATAAATCATTATCAGCTGACTCAACACATCGCAACTATAAAATGAAAGATGATAATTTAGTTGATCAACTTTATGATAATTTTAAGTCTCAGTCAGTAGATTTTTCTAAATACTGGGAACCGAATAAATACGAAGATAGTTTTAGTTTAACGTCACTCATCCAAAATTTATTTGATTTCGATTCTGATATAACAGATTACGAACAGCCACAAAAGACAAACCATTCTTCTAATGACGAAAAAGATCAAGTAGATCAAGCAGATCAGACAAAACAACCATCACAACATCAAAATCACTCACAGTCGTCTGCTAAACAAGATCAAGAACCATCAAACGATGAAAAAGAAAAGACAACTAACCACCAAGACGATTCTGACGTCAGTGATTTACTTGGAGAAATGGATAAAGAAGATCAAGAAGGCGAAGACGTAGATACAAACAAAAATCAATCTTCTTCTGAGCAAAAACAAACTCAAGCGAATGATGATAGCTCAGAACGTAACAAGAAATATTCTAGTATTACAGATTCAGCATTAGACTCTATTTTAGATGAATATAGTCAGGATGCTAAGAAAACAGAAAAAGATTACAATAAAAGCAAGAATACAAGTCACACTAAAACATCTCAAAGTGATCATGCTGACAAGAATCCACAATTACCAACAGATGATGAATTAAAACATCAATCAAAACCTGCACAATCATTCGAGGATGACATTAAACGCTCAAATACACGTTCAACAAGTCTTTTCCAACAACTACCTGAATTAGACAATGGTGACTTATCTTCTGATTCATTTAATGTTGTTGACAGTCAAGACACACGTGATTTCATTCAATCAATTGCTAAAGATGCGCATCAGATTGGAAAAGACCAAGATATATATGCATCAGTTATGATTGCTCAAGCTATTTTAGAATCTGACTCTGGAAAAAGTTCACTTGCACAATCACCAAATCATAACTTGTTTGGAATCAAAGGTGACTACAAAGGACAATCTGTAACTTTTAATACTTTAGAAGCTGATAGCAGTAATCATATGTTTAGTATCCAAGCAGGTTTCCGTAAATACCCAAGTACTAAACAATCTCTTGAAGATTATGCAGATTTAATCAAACATGGTATCGATGGTAATCCGTCAATTTATAAACCAACTTGGAAGAGTGAAGCTCTATCATATAAAGATGCTACTTCACATCTGTCACGCTCATACGCCACAGATCCTAATTATTCTAAAAAATTAAATAGTATTATTAAACATTATCATTTAACATCTTTTGACAAAGAAAAAATGCCTAACATGAAGAAATACAACAAATCAATAGGTACAGATGTGTCTGGTAATGACTTCAAACCATTTACTGAAACTTCCGGTACATCACCTTACCCACATGGTCAATGTACTTGGTATGTGTACCACCGTATGAATCAATTTGATTCATCCATTTCTGGTGACTTAGGTGATGCTCATAATTGGAATAACCGTGCTGAAAGTGAAGGCTATACGGTAACGCACACACCTAAAAATCATACTGCAGTTGTGTTTGAAGCTGGACAATTAGGTGCTGATACACAGTATGGTCATGTTGCTTTCGTTGAAAAAGTTAATGACGACGGTTCAATTGTTATTTCTGAATCAAATGTTAAAGGATTAGGTGTCATTTCATTCAGAACTATTGATGCAGAAGATGCTCAAGATTTAGATTACATTAAAGGTAAATAGTAAAAATTTAAAATTATTTGAGGTATTACCCACAAAATAATAGCACAAAGATGTATTCAAATTTACAATGCATCTTTGTGCTTATTTTATATTCAATAACTATATTAGAGTAAGTTTACATTGAAAAGTCCGTTTTTATATTTTGCTCAAGTGATTTCTAAAAGTATATTATTCATTATATATAACGATCGTTATTGCATGTCAAAAAAGAGTAGGACAGAATTGATTTTAAATTCTTAGTCCTACTCTTTTATACTGACTCTTGTTATAAACTTTGAGTAAGCATTGCGACAACTCAATCATTAACTGTGTAATTGTTTAACTACACATAAGATTGATGATGTCTATTAGTATATATCATTTTCAAATTAATTTTGGTGTTTTTTTCTACGAGCCATAAAGATGAGCGCCCCACCTAATGACATGAGTACAACAGCCACTGGCATCCAATGTTGTTTGATGACTTCACCTGTCGCTGGTAATGAAATATTACCATCGTCGTCAAATAGATCACTTAAAAGGCCACCTTTATTATCTAAAGATAATCCATTCTCCGGTGCCGAATGATCTAATTTATCAAGAATAGATCCTCTTGAGTGAAGTTTATCAAGTAAACTTGGTCTATCAAATATTGAATTAGAATCACCGACACCTTTGTTAATACGATCTAACAAGGATGGTCTATTCTTTATAGGATCTAAAATATATTCTAAGTCTTTCTTAGCTTGTTTTGCTCGTTTTTCTAAACCTAATAAATCATTTGCCTTGCCTTCAATCGCAGAGTGAATGAGATCCATGATATCTGATTTGTCCTTTTGTACACGCGCAATAACATCAGCGATAATTTTAGCTTTGTCTTTATTGATACGGGTTTGTAATATTGTTTCAATCGCTTGTCTTTTGTCTTTAGCATCATTAATCACACCATTCAATATATCATCAGCTGTTGCTGTTCCTTGACTATTAAAATGACGTTTTAATTGTTCTACGATTTGAGAATTCGACAAGTTTTGGCTTAACAATTTTTTGGCAATACGATCTGCTTCATCATTACCAAGTCGTGTCGTCAACAGTTGTTTAATTAAACTTTCTTTATCTTTAGATTGATCTAACATTGATTTTAAAATATCATCACTAGAAGTTAATGCAAGACCATCGATTTGCTTGGCAATTTGATTAGCGATATCTTCATTACTTCGGCCATTTGTTTTAATACGTTTCATTATATCTTCTACTTCATTTTTGCTAAAAACACTATTTAAGATATCTTCGGTTGCTTGTTTTTTATTACTAGCACCATTGAGTTGATCTATAATAATATTTCTTTGTCGGTCAATACTTTGCTTAGTTTTATCAATTTCTTGTTTAAGCGCTTGTTTCTTATCATCAGATAAAGTGTTATTATCCTCTACTTTTGTATCTAGTGCTCTTAAATTCATTAATTTATTATTTATATAATTAGAATCTAGTGATTGATTGTCAGTTTGTACCTTAGCAAGTGCTTTTTCAATCTTATCACTACCTTGTAGTGAACGTGTAATTGCTTGTATATCTTGTTTTCCATCTGTGACATGTTGATTTTTTGAATCCCTAATTTGATCAGTATCTGATGCTAGACGTTCTAATGTTGAGCGACGACCATCATTACTTTTATCGTCTTTACTATCACTATCAGATTGGTTTGTTGTTGTACTAGATTCTTCTTTGTTATTTTCTGTTTTATTAGATGGTGATGCTTGCTGATTGCTTTGTTCAGAAGGCTTATTATTAGAGTCAGACTTAAAATCTTGTTGGATTTTATCTAATTTATCAATAACTGACTCTTCAGAATCATCAGTAGTTGCATTACGTATACTAGCACTTGTATCGTGTACTTTATTATTTGAATCATCTTCTTCATCGGTTGTTGAGTCGCTAGGTTTAGAAACACTTCCTTCATCTTGTTGATGGTTATCAACATTTTTAGCAATTGAATCTAAATCTGACAGAATTTTATCTAAGTCTTTAGTTATATCATCATTATCTTTTTCAGATGTATCGTCATCTTCAGTTTTTGATGATGTGGCACTAGAGTCTGTCGATTCTAAGTGATTATTTTTATCTTTTGCATCATTTATAATACGGTCAATGCTTGATTGATTATCGACTTTATCTAAACGTTCTTCAAAACTTTTGATATCTGCGTCAGAAAGTTCTTTCAAATCTTTAATATCATTTTTAGCTTGTTGGATTTTGTCAGCGATGGAGTTACTATTAGAAGTATTTTCAACATTTGATGATGTACTTTCTGAATCTGCAAAAGCATCTTTTGTGAAGCCATAACCAACCAGCGAACCACTAAGTAACAACGCAGAACATGACAGCTTGAGGTAGACACCAATTTTATCTGTTCTCTTCATTTACACATACTCCTTTAATAAAGTTACCTGTATTATTCTTTAAATAGATTTACATGATTTAATCAAAAATATACATATCACATTATAATACATAATTTCATAGATTTGTAGATAATGAACCTAAAATAACAAATTTAAAAAACAAATTTCTTGTAATTATTAGTAATTTGGTATTACACTTCTTCACACACTTAATTATTTAAATAATATATCAAGTTAAGTGTAATTCAAAAACAAGGAGTTTTTATAATGGCAAATTCTATTTACTCAACTACAATGATTTCAAATGGTGGACGTGATGGTCGCGTTTTTAGTCCAGATAATACATTTGTTCAAAACCTTGCAACACCTAAGGAAATGGGTGGTCAAGGAGGCAACGATACTAATCCTGAACAATTATTTGCTGCTGGATATAGTGCATGCTTTAATAGCGCGCTATCATTAATCTTATCTCAAAATAAAATAAGTGATGCCAACCCAGAAGTTGAAATCACTATTGAATTACTTAAAGATGATACTGACAATGGTTTTAAACTTGGCGCAGATATTAAAGTCACACTTGAAAATATGTCCCAACAAGATGCTGAGAAATTTGTGGAGCAAGCACATCAATTCTGTCCATACTCAAAAGCAACACGTGGTAATATTGACGTTCAGCTAGACGTTACAGCTCAATAAAACTTGTAATCGTACAACTAACTCTTTGCAAATAATTCTATACACGATTAAAGAGTAGAATAATGAATTCAAATTGAATTCTATTCTACTCTTTTTATATACTCTCATACTTCCACAATCACTGTTTTTCATTTTCAATCCCTCATTAAATTTACTTTTCATAAACAAAATATCTTTTTTTAAATCAATTTCATACTTTTTAAAAAATTTCACTTTAAAACAACTATAAAAAGGTTAAAATGGGAATAGTATAAGTAAGTAGATTTTTTCTTCATAAAATGTAAAGTTGCTCATCACCGAAGGAGGACTATTTATGTTTACCATATCAATCATCGCTATGATTATTGGTGTTGTGCTTATCGTTTTAAGTCAAATTATCTATCATTCAAAACCGATAGATGCTAAAGAAAAAATGTTTATACCCGGTGTATGCCTTTTTTTAGTAGGACTCTTAAGTTTAATCGGTCACTTTGTTAATGGCTACGTATGATCTTTTTTCAAAGCTGTAAAACATACCAACATCTCTATAACAAAACATAGTATTTAAAAATTTTGTAATTATTAAAAGAGCCTAGGACATCATTGCCCTAGGCATATTTAGCTATTGGCTTTGTATAGGTAAATTTAAAATACGCTTATATCAAGTTTTTAAATTTCTAGTTCTCATTAATGAATCTGAACGACGAATTCAATATGAAAATGATTTCATTCTTTTTGATGTATCATGATTCTTTATTAGTGTTGTCAAAATTTCGACCTTCTAGTCCAGCCAATTCTTCTTTCGACGCTGCAGGTGCTTTCATTTCAAATATTTCATCGACAACCGTATAATCATAATAACCGAGACGTGCTATAGGTCTGATTGACTTAATGTCTAATTTTCCGTTGTCCATAATTACTTTATCGTCAATATGCACTTGTGCTACACGACCGATGACTATATCTACAGTTGAAACAGGGTCTCCAGTGGGAATTCTTACTGTTTGAACGTATTCACATTCAAAATGAACAGGTGATTCCTTTACCCTACTTCCAGGAGCTTCGATACACGATTCTTTCGTCACACCAGCAAAGTCAAATTCATCATCTTCTGGAGGTAATGCTTTGGATGATAAATTCACTGCTTCACGCAAATCATATATTGCCATATTCCATACAAACCAACCAGTTTCTTCCGCATTTTTAACTGTATCTTTTCTTTCATGATCGCCAAGCACTGACTGATTAGCCGCAAACATTACCATTGGGGGATCCCATGTAAGATTTTGATATTGACTGTACGGCGCCAAGTTATCTTTACCTTCTTTAGATACTGTAGAAATCCAACCTATAGGTCTAGGCACTGTACTACTTTTGAACGGATCATGTGGCAATCCATGACTTTTAACACCTTGTTTTGGTGAATAATTCATTTTAATTCCACCCCTATCGTTAATCGTTCTATCAACTTAAGGTTACATGACTTGACTTAGCATTGTCTAATATTTATCAATCATTTCATTATAGTTAAAAGTTAAAAATAATATTTATAACTTTTAACAACCAATATTACTTTTATCATTTGAAGCTATTTTCAAGAACGTTGGTCACCTGGCATAAATATTGATACAACTAAAGCAATCAGTCCGACAATAGCAATCATTAAAAACTGTAAGAAAAAGTTAGACAGTTCGCCTACAAATAACATTAAAATAGGTGCAATCGCTGTTCCTAAGAATAATACAAATGTATTAACAGATAAAAAGAAACCTTGATTGTTTTTCACAACTACACCTACTTTTGAAATAACAGTAGGAATCGCAAATGCGATGCCTGCAACAAACAACACACTAAATGTTGTAATAAGTATAATATTCGTAGTCACACCCATGAGTATGATCGACACAATACATGTTGTTAATGCGATAGTTATCAAGCGCTTCATACCTATACGACTGCTTACACGCCCTGCTAATAGAGATAATAACATGCCTATCACACCGAACAATTTCATCATTGAGGACACAGACATATCTCCCCCAACTTGGTGTGATATGACATATTCATTTAAAATATCATACATACTTATAAACATAATCAATAATGTTAGTGAAATAAATAAACAATAGAAAACTTTAAGATTGTCTTTGAAATCTTTAAAGTTATTGAAAAACTTAATGAGTTGTATATCAGGATTTTTATGTGGACTCTCAGGTACATTTTTATAAATAACTAATACGAGAATTAAATATAGGATTGTTAAAATAAAATATACCCACTGCCAATTCAAATAACTTACGACTAATTCACTCATATTTTGCCCTAACACACCTGATAACATAAAACTTGTACTGATAAAACTAATTGCTGTTACACGTTTCACACGTGGATAAGTTTCAGTTGTATAAGTCATGACTACAGGAGAAAATGATGCAGCAAATACGCCTTGTAGTGCTCTTAATATTAATAACACTGTAAATGAATGAACAATACCTATCATCAGACAGATGATAACTAATGCACTCATACCTACTAAAATAGTTTTAATTCTGCCATACTTTTCAGAAATCGTTCCATAAAATAGACAACTGATTGAATATGTTAATGAGAATAAAACACCGTTTAAAGTTGCTATAGATTCAGGAACATGAAAGTCTTCTGCGAAAGTTGCTGTAAGAGGTAGAGCCGTATATAAACTTGCCATTACAATGATACCTGAAATAAACATGATTGTCGTAATGAGATTATAGTTTTTACTTTCTTCCATCGATTTCCATACTCCTTTCTAAATTTTAATCAATACGATTATTATGACAGGTTGTTTCAAATTCCTAAAGAGATATTTAAATTGACGAAAAATTAAAATAATATAAATACACTTGTATACATTTAATTTCTTTATAGACACATGAGAGCTGAAAAATTGACATACAGATTACTTCAATTTAAGATTACCATTACCTTTTAATATCTATATTTCACAAACCTATGATTAAATCGTTAATATATTACAACATTTCTGTTAAATTGTGCATTTAATTTTTATTTTAGGGAAAAGAGATGTCTAGAAGGAATTCATATTTACAGATAAATAGGAGGAATCTTTAATGATTTTACGTTATGCTACAAATTTAAAACTAGCTAAAGAATTATATGATGCAAGTAAACCTAAATTAAAAGGCGATCAAGGTATGATTGATACGTTCACTAATACATTTGGTTTACCAGAAAACTCAGTTAAATTAGCAGGTGGCGTTGAAGCTGCAGCTGCTGGTTTATTTGCTGCAAGTTTTTTAAATAAAAATATTTCACGCTTAGGCTCACTTGCAGCAATTTCAGTACTTGGTGTTGCAGCTTACAAACATTTTGAAGCAGGGCATGGTAAAAAAGGTGCACAACATGCTTTAGACTTATTAGGTTTATCAACACTTAGCTTATTAGATACTTTTTCTTGCAAAAAATAAGTACTTCAACATATAAATATATATTAAATAAAGTAACAGCGGTAATTTCCTTATTAATCTTATCAAGGAATTACCGCTTCTTTTATGTTATCTATAAGCGAAGAACAAATGCATTCAATTCAACATTCTAGATGAATACGATAATGATTATTTCTTGTATTTATTAAGCAATGCTGGAGGAACATGACATAAATAATAATCTTCCGGAAATTTCTCAAGATGATTCTGATGTTCTTCTGCACTCTTCACATAATTACTTAGAGGTTGTACTTCGACCATTACTTTTTTCGCGTCTTCCCTGCGCTTAATGTAGTCTTTTGCTTCATTTAAATGCTTCGAACTTTCACTATACACGCCTGTTCGATATTTTTGACCCTTGTCTTGACCTTGTTGATTTAAACTATAAGGATTTATCATTTCAAACAAATAATCCATCAGCATATGTATTGAAGTTTTTGCAGGATCAAAGTGTATCTTCACACATTCAGCATAGCCATCATAAGGAGCATCTAAACATTTCGACGTTCCATTTGCCCTTCCAGCTTCTGTTTGAATAACTCCTGGAATCGTATTAAAAAAAGCTTGAGTTCCCCAGAGACATCCACCAGCAAAATATACCGTTTCCATATCCTCACTCCCTAAAACAAATGTGTTAACTCCCTTTTCAATAATAAAGAATTCAAAATAAGTCTCTCAGTTCATTCAATTACAATCAAAATAAGAAAAGAACCTGTACATATGATTGATGTATCAGGTTCCATATTATTAACTTGATTACTCTGTTCATTCTGTCTTACTAAGGCATCAATAATTTGATACCCTTCACAATGTTAATAATAAATAATACAAGCGAAGCGATAAGTAGAATACCTCCAATAATTACTCCTATCACTAGTACAGCAACTCCATTTGTCGAATCAATCAAGGATAGTCCAGCAGCAAATGATATAAGTCCTAATGCCAAACACACCCAACTCAATATATGGTTAAATAATGCATTTCTTGAATACGTAGATGCTGGTGGTTGTCCAACAATCCATACGATTAATGGAAACAATACAGGTGCAAAAAATACACTTAGATAACTTAAAGCCCCTAACATATCATCCGTTTTATCATGATAGCTTTTATCAAAATTTTCCATACAATCAATCACCTCAATTTAAATATAAACACATTCTGAGTATTCATTTAAGTGATATGGAATACAATTACAATATTGTAAGTTTCGATACAAAAATACTAATGATTAACCACTTAATGCTTGTACTAATGCATATTTAAATGTTGATACCGACACAGCATTAGCATGACGTTGTTGTAGTGCTAAACGTGTTTCAAATTGACCACGATGATTTCCTATCTCCTTCAAAGCGTTACTCAACTGACTTATATCATTTACAAGAAACTGATTTTCTATTGCAACGAAATCTTGATTATGAACAACCTCTTTATATCCCATAATTAACAATTGATGATTATATGCGCTTCTTACAGCATTCCCTATTTCATTCCCCTCATTAATATCTAAATAGATATTACATTGTTGATATAAGGTTTGAACTGTTTGATCTTTAATTATTGGATATAATTTAACATTTTCATATTGCGATAAACTTAATAATTTTGAAGACATCTCAGTTTTAGCGCCTATGTGAAATTGATAATCTTTATGTAAACGTATCAACGTTTCAACATGTGGTATTTGATCTGAATTTGTTAATGTTAATACATTCTTAGAATAGTGATTCCGTTTATACATGTCATATAAGTAACCAGATGCATATACTTTCTGTTGTTCCTCTCTAGATAGTTGTTCTTTGATCAATTTATATTCATTTTGATTAGGAACAATAACGGCAAAGCGACTTTGAAGGTTTTGTGATAACATGACTTTCATATTTCCTGGGATATAACCATGAGATTGCTCTTGCCAAAATAAAATACCTTTTTTCAATGTCGGTAAATGATAAATTGCTAAAAATGGTGTTGATAAAGTATTAAATATAACTTCTTTTATCTCAACGCCCATTTCACTCAAGTAAAATTTAATCCACTCTGTATATGACTCAAAAAAATAAGATTTCCCTTCATATTCTACAACTACATCGTTAGTTACATAATTCTCATAAATCACTTCTTTACCTTCACGTGTCATATACTTTTTTAATATTGCATTACCTAACAAATCGTAAACTGTTTCAGCAAATTTAAATCCTTCTTTTGTATAATAATCAACTGAACGCAAACGCTGTTTTGAATCAAGCCACTCTACATGGCTAACTACCCGTGTCTTATAATGTTCCTTATAAAAGATTTTACCTCTAAGCTCACCCATATCTGTAATGGTAGCCATTGTCGCATCTCCTTTAATTTCCCAAAAAGGAGGCGTATCAATATCATTAAAAAAAGCAGGGGTATCCTCTTCATAAATTTGATATGCTGCGAAAAAACGATACGGCGATGTCACATCATCAGGTAAAAAACCATCATCATTGATTACAATCGTAAAGTGATTGAAACCAGCATGCTTAAGAGAGTGATGTAATTCCTGTGTTTCTTGATTATAATTTTCGAATAAATTAATCATATAGCACCTCTTCAATGAGTTGTCTCCATAGGTCAACAATATGCGATGTTTTAAATGATTCTGCAATGTTATACGATACCTCATGTGCCCTTATGGGACCATCTTTAAAATATCGAATAATCATATGAGCGATTTGAGTTGTGATATCATCAGTAGACGCTTGTTCAAAATCTATCGGTATCAAATAGCCATTTTGATGATGTCGTATAAATGTCGGACTGCCATAATTCACATCAAATCCAATCATACCTAAACCTGAGCCAACCGCTTCCATTAATGTCAGTCCGAATCCTTCACTTTGTGAGGCAGCTATGAATAATTCATATTGCTGATATATTGTACGAAGATTTCTATGTCCTTTAATTTGTATGTAATCCTCAGCACGATGTTTGATAATAATATTTTTAATTTTTTCTTGTTCTTCTCCTTGTCCGTAGATATCAAAACTCAATTGAGGTAACTGATTTTTAGCTTTAATCACAGCTTCCACTATCCAATCAACATGTTTTTCGTTAGCAAGACGTGATGCGGTTATGATGGAATATGGTTTTCTTTCTTTTTCAGGATATTGTAACGATTCTATACTACCTACTGGAATTGTACGTATACGTGGGCAATCATTCTTATATTGTTTAAATTGTTCACTTAGTGTATGCCTTTGCAAATCTGTCGCTGTGATAAAGAAATCAATATACTGTGCATTTTCGAATTGATACTCATAATAATTATTCCATAAAATGTGAGTCCCATCAGTCGCCCCTTCACTGAAATGTTCAGCGTGAACGACTACGCCAACTTTACTGGATCCCTTGTTTTCTAATATGGCTTGTCCCACATCAGTTGCTCGATCAATAATAATAATATCATCTGAATCCAATCGCAATTGGCGTATAAAGTATGCGACGAGTGCTTGTTTACTGTATAAACGTACATCATCAAACACAAAAACATGTTCATCTTCATCTATATATTCGCGGTATGCAATTGATCCATCTTCATTATAAAATTGACGCATATATATTTTAGCTTTATTGTTAAAAGGAGCATAATACTCCGAGAATGTTCTTACATAGCTATAAAAATCTTTCCTAATTAACATTCCATTCACTACAAACTCCGCACGATCAACGTAATGTTCGTTAGCATTTTTTAAATAGCAGGTTACGAATGTTTGCTGATTATTTAAATAGAGTCGTAATACTTTACCGTTTTGTTCTTTTCGAGTAACCTCATTACCTAACTCTGAAATTAAATCATCAACTGTGTACGTTGTAGGAGCGATTTTTACGTCTGTGAAGTATTGATATAGCCAAATAACTTCATCATCTTTAAACCCTATGTTGCTTGTTAGTGTTTGAATATTTTCTGATTGAATAAAATCTAAAAATATAAATTTTGTTGGAAAAGGTAATTGCCTTAATAGTTTTGCTCGATACACTTGTGCATATTCAACACCACTACTGGCCCAACCGATTCCAAAATTGATATTATAAATCGTCATGTCTAACACCTCTTTGTTTATGGGAAATGAATGACCATATCTCCGTCCTTATCAAAGGTTAGAATACTTAAACATAAATTTCTAACCATCTTCCTTTTTATATCTTCAGACATATATTCATACGTTTCAAGAGCCACTTTGTGATATTCAAAAATGACATTACGCTGTCCATTTTGTCGATTGTTTACACTGGCTTTAAGTTGTTGTAAGTTATCTACTTGCTCAATCCATTCGCTATCTATCGCTTTCAAGATTGATTTTTGAATGAAACGAAGTTTTAAATATGAATCCGTCGCAATTTCTAAACGATTGTTAAATTGTTGAGTAAATTGTTGTATTAAGAATTGTATGATTTCTTCATCATTTTGCATATTAATATTTGATACATCTTCATCAAAGATAAAACTTAAGTTTTCGTATATATAATTCACAAGTGCACGTTCCCTACTTAAGCCAAGATTTTTAACGTCTTTTGTAAACACATCTCGTGCAAGCTGTTCAAAATTAAAATCATCAAAATCGCTTGCTTCAAGTATGTGATTACGTTCAGCATAAATTTTATCTCGTTGAACACTAATACTTTTTTCGAATTCATTTGCCATTTCTCTATTTTTCATAGCAGTCTCTTCAGATATACGTTGCGCTTTATTAACAATTGACTTTACACGTTTTTTAAAGAGTGCACTACTTTCTAGTTTAGATGCATCCATCGTTTGGAGATTTTTATTTTCTGCCAAGTTAGAGTTACTCCAACGTTTTACTAAATCATCATCAAGTGATACAAAAATCTGTGAATATCCAGGATCTCCTTGGCGACCTGAGCGCCCTCTTAATTGACGGTCAACACGACTGTTATCCATATGTTCATTAATTATCACTGCTAAGCCACCGATATCATGAACCTCTTTTGATAACTTTATATCAGTTCCACGCCCTGCCATACTTGTAGCAACAGTAACTGCAGATAATTGTCCCGCCTCAGCAATCATTTGTGCCTCTTTAGCTACATTTTGAGCGATTAATAAATTGTTAGGTATATCACGTTTAAATAACTCAGCTGAAAAATATTCTGCCGCTTCTGCAGTACGTGTAATTAGTAACACAGGTTGTTGAGATTCATGTATATCAATCACTGTCTTTAAAATTGCATCGTTCTTTTTGTCACCATTAGCAAATACTCTATCGGGTCTATCATCACGTTCAATCGGACTGTGCGTCGGAATCTCTATAACAACTTTTGAATATAAATCAAAGAATTCTTTTTCCCCTAATTTACCTGTTCCAGTCATACCTGAAAATTCATCAAATTGTTTAAATAAATTTTGGAATGTTATGGTTGCCATCACACTCATATCTTGAGAAATTTCAACATTTTCCAGAGCCTCTATAGCTTGATGTAAACCAGACTGAAGCTTTGTTCCAGGTAGCATACGACCAGTGATTCTATCTATAAGCACAATCTCACCATCAAAAATAAAATAGTCTAAATTATATTTGAATAAATACTTAGCTCTAAGCGATAAATGAATCATCCTCACTAAATCAAAATATTGCTGTTGGTATATATTATTCACTTTGAAATAATGGTTTGCTTTTTCCGAGCCCTCATCAGTGAGCCACACTTCTTTTTTATTAAAATTAACTATGAAGTCTTTATCTTTCTCAAGTGTTTCAACAAACGTTTTAACGATGTGAAATAAATTAGATTGTACACGTGGTGCACCAGAAATAACTAAAGGCGTTTGGGCAGCATCTAATATAATAGAATCGACTTCATCAATAATAGCAAAGTTTAATTTCGGTAAAAATTTGGCACGAATATCATCAGCTAAATTATCAATTAAATAATCAAATCCTAATCGCCCATTAGTCGTGTAAACAATGTCATGGTGGTACAGTTCATATTTTTCATTTTCAGCGTATTCGTATTCTGGAATGTCCACAAATCCTAATGATACAGACAAGCCTAGCCATTCATATAGTGGTTTCATTTCTAAAAAATCGCGTTTTGCTAAGTAATCATTTGTTGTGATTAGATAAGCACCTTTACCTGTAAGTGCATTTAAGTACAGAGGCATGGTAGCTGTAAGCGTCTTACCTTCTCCTGTTTGCATTTCTGCAATATTCCCCTGATGCATAGCGATTGCTCCTAAAATCTGCACATCTTTTGGATACATACCTAAAACTCGCTTGGAAGCTTCTCTAACTGTGGCATAAGCTTGTGGCAGAATGTGATTGAGTGAAGATTTATTATCATTTAAATAAACTTTAAATTCTTTTGTCTTCGCTTGAAGTGCTTCATCACTAAAATTTGAGAATTCCTCACTCAACGCATTAATTTGATTTAATATTTTACGCAATTTTCTTAACCTAATATTATTAATAATTTGGTTGACACCTTTAGCCATTCATATCACTCCTGTGATAGTTTGATGAGTCTAGATGATGTGTCCTTATATTGGTTATTATTTGATTAATTACTTTAAGTTTTTTCTCAGGATCTATATATTTCGTTGCCTCGTAAGCTTGATTACTATCTTCTCTTAATTCTTGCACAATTATATTGCGAAAAGATAAATGATTCATGCCAGCATTAATAAGTTCTAAATCATATGAATATGCTTCTCTAGGATAGACAATATTTTCTTTTTTATTTTTTAAAATTTGGTGACTAAGAATTTCTTTATTCTTACGATAAAATTTCATTTTAAAATAAGCCGCACCCTTAGGTTCAACTTCAAAATTAAATTGAAATTGATATTGGTGCCCTTTTTTTAAAATAGGTAGCTTAGGGCTTACACGGTCTTCTGCAAAATCAGTTAACATATACCAACTGTGAATGATTGTACCGGATGGCATCAAAGGGTTCTCAAAATAGATATTATCTTGATTAAAACGTAACTTTGTACCATACATAAACGTTGATGAATTAACTAGTCGCCATTTGACTTCAAATTTCCTATCTTCTTGCATGTGTCACCCTCCCAAATCGCTCTTCCATGATTAAATGATAAAAATTAATAAACCAATGAGTAACAGTAGCAGAATCATCGTTATGTCTACCAGGAATTCTTTTACTTATCACACGTGCATGTTGTTTTGTAAGAACAGGCAATAAATCTTGAAATGCATATTTGTCATAATCATCATGCTCCATGTAAGCAATCGCAAATGTTGTCATTGACAAATCACTATGCTGAATTTGCTTCCAAAAATGATTATCTAACTGAACAACATCTTTGTTAGTTATGTCATTTTGATTCAATCGCAAAATATCAAGTGACGTTCCAAAATCGTTTGGACGAACGAGTTTCATATTATTAGCAATAGTACCGAGATTTATCAAAGGTTTTCCTACAATAACAGCCGCTGGATTTAATTTTGTAGCGTAATAAAGTGCGCCAAATGATCCCATTGATAATCCTGAAAGAATTAATTGGTTGTTCGCAAATCCCAAATAATCCAAAGCATTTTGGATGACCTTACGGATTGCCTGTTCATAATTCTCTGACCCTAGGTAAAAGGCACCACCTTCGATTCTAGGATCAGCTATTAAAATAAATGGAGCATTCATGCGTTTCATCATAAAGTACCCCTCAAAGCCCTCAGCAGTACGATACCCACTAAAATACACATTGAGTGGCGGTTTTAAATCTCCAGGATGAAAGTAATGTATAAACTCTTGCTTATTTTCATCACTATATCGTTTTCCGCCTAATATGAACTGCCCTAATTCCAAGCGTGACCAACGTTTATGAATAGCACCTATAAATAATGTTCCTTTACCTTTAGCTTTGATTGATACACTCACATATGTTTGATAAGGACAAGCAGGTAGTTCTATGGGAGCGTCTAAATCGTCTTGTTCATATATTAGCTTTTCTACTGGTTGATCAGTTGAATAAACAGGCGTCAATCTCAATGTATATTGGATTTTAGCATCACCTTCAACTTTAAATTCTGGCCATATTTGATTCACCTTATTGGCATCAGCGATGATATTTTGACTCCATGTAATGAGGGGTTGGTATGATTCCCCAAATCGTCCTGATACTTCAATAGATTCATTTCCATTAAATTGATAAGAACCATCAAAATGAATACTAACGCGACAATGAATAGGTTTTACTTTATCTCCATATTGCCCAGGAAATGTAACTGCTTCTAATTTTTGTTGTAATTGTTCTTCATTTTCATAAATGAGTGGTTTTATAAAATTACGTTGTATTGTCTTATCTTGTTGGTATTGATTATCCCAATACTCATTGTCAATCACAGTATTATACGGTGTACTGACTAATGATAAAAGTTTCATTAATGAATCAGAATAGTTTTCACGTACAAAAACAAAATCAAATTGTCCTTTTTCATCTAAAATATGTACTACAACATCTTGATAGCCACTTTCAAAATCAAACAAACCAACATCAAAATAATCCCATTCGACATTACTTTTTTGATTAAATAAAGAACCTAAATCGTGTCCGCCTACTTGGAGTACTCTAAATTTACGAGCCACTTGAATCATCACCTTTAAATAACTGATCTATTTGATGAATAATATTAATAGAACTAAAATCATCCGATAATCTCATGGAATATGCATAAGAATAATTCCAATTTTTTAAATGTGTCAAAAAATAATCTAATGATTCTACAGTTTGCGATATGTCATCAATAATATATCCATTATGCATATGTTTAACATAATCTGTTCTCTTTTTATTAATTTGTGGTATACCCGCGCCAATACAACAGATTTGTAAGAAAAGTTTCGGCTCTAAAGATAAATCTACAACAACTCTTAATTTTGAAATAACGCTTACAAGATCTTCTTCAAACGGTACTGTTTCAATATCAATGATTGTTTCTTTTTTATTCTGTATCACGTCTTCAATTACATCACTTATTTCCTTTTTCTCTTGATGATATAAATCATTGAGATGAGCAACTTCATCTATAAGATTTTCCGTAAGATTATCTCTACTCTTAGTTAAAATTTTCAACTTATAGCCATCTTTATGTTGAATATATTGAAATAAGGTGTTTACAATCTCTCGTATTTCAATCTCGTCCAAATCATCTATCCATAATCCAATATAAGTGTCATACAATTGACTACTTTGGTTAGGTAATGACTGCGCATCAAAAGGCGTTACCCTTAAAAGATTAAAATCATTCCTATTCAATCCTGCGTAGTGTTCAATCATATTTTGATTAGCTTGTGTATCAACGAGACAGTAAGATGCTCTCGAAATAGAGTCATATAAATCTTGTGTCACCATTTTATTTCGCTCAGTAAAAATAGAAAAACATAAAGACGTTGCATCAATAGTGCGAGCCATCATTGAATTATGACGTTCATCAGATGCCACTATAACAGAATCATCTTCATTCAATTCTCTTTCTACATATGATTGGAATTTCTCTTCTATCAACTCGACCATAGATGAATACGTAACCTTTTTAAATTTTGATTGAAAATTTTTATTAATCGTTACTGTATTAACATTTAAGTCTTCAACAAATATTTCTTCCCCATCTTTTGAAAAATAGTGTTTCTTATTATTATCACCATCAGGTGTATAAGTACGCACTGCCGATATAAATCCTCTGTCATCGAATACAAATCGTCTTTGAATTGTGTCGAATTTGTAATCTTCTACCCACATCAAATATCCTTCCTGGCTAAAGTGAATTTTAGAAAACGTGTTATCACCTGTAATAGCTTGAATTTGAAAGGGAGTAAAAATAAATTCAGTACCTTCTGGCCATGAAAGATCACGATAATCAATAGCTTGAGGCGTTTGATGTCCAACGCCCTGTATCTCATCAAACACTGACCAATAATGACTTTCATACAAATCATATCGATGGAGGAATGTTCTAAGATATGGACTAAAACTTAAAACTATCAATTGATAATCCACATTATTCGAACTATGCATTGTCATTAAACTAATCATATCGTCAAAATCTGTATACTGTTTTTTTTGATAGAATGGTCTTGAGGTACTTTCCCACCATCTGTTATGGCTATACCAAGCTGGTATAAAGCGTTTCATATTCCAAAACCTCCTCCCTACCAATATTTATTTAAAATTTGCTTATAGCTGTCAAAGTATAAGTACGCTCTAATTGTTTCAGCGATATTAATTCCAATATAGACAAATACAATTATTTGAGTTGTAAAGTAAACTTCTTTAAGTAAGTGGGGCACAAGCAGCGCTGAATACATTGGTATAGCGAGTACAATCGCTACTACTATTGAACCGAACCAACAAATACGACGTGCTTTACTTCCTAGAAATTTTTCTGTCTGCTGTCCAGGTTGAATACCCTCGAAGTAATTCCCATTTTTAAGAAATTCCTTTGATTTACGTTTCGTATTAATTAATAATCTTGATAAAAAGTAACCCAAAATCATTTGTAACAGAATATATATAGTAATTCCAACTGGATTTGTAAAATTAAAGACTTGTGTTTCAAAATTATGATTCACGATAAAGCGTCCTATGAAATTAACGATATTATTCGTTAACATAAATAATGACAAACTCACCATGATAGAGATACTACCAGCAGGATTAAGTTTCCATGATAAATATGATGGTATATCTTTAGCAGAAATATTCATAATATCATTATATTCTATCCGATATTCTGTTAACTCAATGAAGAAGAGTATAAATAAGGTCAGCATTAATAAGACAATAATCATAGTAATTAAAGATGCGCTTGAATTTAATTTGGGAAAATGTGTATTAAATATAGATTTAACAAGACTCATTAAAACAATTGGCATAGGTCCCGAAATGCCATACGTTGTATTTTGATCTGCTAACCATACCATTAACAACGTCCCTGTAATTAAAACTAATAATAAAATAAGCATATTACTATCTTTAATCGCATGTTTATTAATATATGAATGAATAATGTAAAATCCTTGAGCGGCACTAATGATAAGTGTTAACGCTCGTTCTTTGAAATGTCGTTCCCTACGAGTTTGTGTTTTAACCTTATCATTACTTTTGTGGTTTATTAGTGTCAAAATAATCATCGAACTTAACCATGGCCCAAGCCCTAGTGAAAATATATTTAATGTATGTAAATCCCCACCTACATTAGTAATAGCTAACTTAAAAAAGGAGTCTTTATGTGTTCTTAAATTTTCATTACTTACGATTGAAATATTACTTCCTATAATATATATAACTAAAATTAAGCATGTAAAAAATATTCTTTTATATAAGATTTTATATTCGAATTTCTTAAACATTTTTTCACCCTAATTATTAAATAATTAATCACTTGAATCATATCTAAAGAGGCTAAGGATAATCTAAAGTTGGATTTAGTTGTCATGTACTTATCCAATCAATTAATGTTCCCTAGCCTCTTAATATGTTTAAAACTATCTGTTATTTACTATCATCTTGATCATCATCGTCTTTTCTAGATTTTTTTGCTAAACCGAAGATAGCCAATACTATAGCTACTGCTACTATAAAACCGTTGCTTACAACTCCATCTTCTCCTTTAGTTGGTTGTTTAACGACTTTATCTTGTGCACGATTTTGATGAAGTAAATCGAGGTTGTTTGAGTGATTATCAGCTTGATTACTTTGTGTTTCATTGTGTTGTTCTGAATCAGTATAACCTCTTTGTTCTTGTAAATCATAATCTTTTCCAGTTTTATTAAGCATACTCGTATTTTTTGATTGAGTCACGATTGTATCTTCAGACGAGCTATCACCAATAAATTGACTTTCACTATTTATAGGAGATTGAGAAGTGAAAGTTTCAGATGTACTCATTGATGTGGACGTGCTTGCCGATTCACTTAACGATGTACTTGTACTGTTTGAGTCACTTATGCTCGTTGATGTGGACGCACTGTCTGATGTCGACGTACTCGTTGAGTCTGAAACACTTGTACTTGTTGAACCACTTAACGATGTGCTGGCACTTGTTGATTCACTCTCGCTCATTGATGTTGATGTACTGTCTGATGTGGATGCACTCGTTGATCCTGAAACACTTGTGCTTGTCGATTCACTTAACGATGTACTTGCACTTGTTGATTCACTTACGCTCGTTGATGTGGATACACTGTCCGATGTTGATGTGCTTGTTGAATCTGAAACGCTCGTACTTGTCGAGTCACTTAATGACGTACTTACACTTGTTGATTCACTCGTGCTCGTTGACGTTGATGCACTATCTGATGTTGACGTGCTTGTTGAGTCCGAAAGACTCGTACTTATCGAGCCACTTAACGATGTACTTTCACTTGTTGATTCGCTCACACTCGTTGATGTGGATGCACTATCTGATGTTGACGTGCTTGTTGAATCTGAAATGTTTGTGCTTAATGATCCACTTAGCGATGTGCTGGCACTGTTTGAGTCACTTACGCTTGTTGATGTGGACGCACTGTCTGATGTCGATGCACTTATTGAGTCTGAAATGCTTGTACTTAATGATCCACTTAGCGATGTGCTGGCACTGTTTGAGTCACTTACGCTCGTTGATGTGGATGCACTGTCTGATGTTGACGCGCTTGTTGAATCTGAAACACTTGTACTTGTTGAACCACTTAGCGATGTGCTGGCACTGTTTGAGTCACTTACGCTCGTTGATGTGGACGCACTGTCCGATGTTGATGTGCTTGTTGAATTTGAGATGCTTGTGCTTGTCGCCTCACTCAATGATGTACTTGCACTGTCTGACTCACTCTCACTCGTTGACGTTGATGCACTATCTGATGTTGACGTGCTTGTTGAATTTGAGATGCTTGTGCTTGTCGCCTCACTCAATGACGTACTTGTACTGTTTGAGTCACTTACGCTCGTTGACGTTGATGCACTATCTGATGTTGACGTGCTTGTTGAATCTGAGATGCTTGTGCTTAATGATCCACTTAGCGATGTGCTGGCACTGTTTGAGTCACTTACGCTTGTTGATGTGGACGCACTGTCTGACGTTGATGTGCTTGTTGAATCTGAAAAGCTCGTACTTGTCGACTCACTTAATGACGTACTTACACTATTAGAGTCACTCTCACTCGTTGACTCTGACGCACTTTCTGATGTTGACGTACTCGTTGAATCTGAAAGACTCGTACTTGTCGATTCACTTAATGACGTACTTGTACTATTTGAGTCACTCACGCTTGTTGACGTTGATGCACTATCTGATGTCGATGTACTTGTTGAACCTGAAATGCTTGTGCTTGTCGACTCACTCAATGACGTACTTGTACTGTTTGAGTCACTTACACTAGTTGATGTGGATGCACTGTCTGACGACGACGTACTTGTTGAACCTGAAATGCTTGTACTTGTCGACTCACTTAATGACGTACTTGCGCTATTGGAGTCACTCGTGCTCGTTGACGTTGATGCACTCTCTGATGTCGACGTTCTCGTTGAGTCCGAAAGACTCGTACTTGTCGAGTCACTTAATGACGTACTTGTACTGTTTGAGTCACTCTCTCTCGTTGACTCTGACGCACTTTCTGATGTTGACATACTCGTTGAGTCTGAAATGCTTGCGCTTAATGATCCACTTAACGATGTACTTGCACTGTCTGACTCACTCTCACTTGTTGATGTGGATGCACTCGCTGATGTGGATGCACTGTCCGATGTTGATGTGCTTGTTGAATCTGAAACGCTCGTACTTGTCGATTCACTTAATGACGTACTTGCACTTGTTGATTCACTTAATGATGTACTTGTACTGTCTGACTCACTCTCACTCGTTGATGTGGACGCACTGTCTGATGTCGACGTACTTGTTGAATCTGAAACACTTGTACTTAATGACTCACTCAACGATGTGCTTTCACTTGTTGAGTCACTCTCACTCGCTGATGTGGATGCACTGTCCAATGTTGATGTGCTTTTTGAAGCTGAAACGCTTGTACTTGTCGATTCACTTAACGATGTACTTTCACTTGTTGATTCACTCTCACTCGTTGACGTTGATGCACTGTCGGATGTTGACGTTGACGCACTGTCGGATGTCGACGCGCTTGTTGAGTCACTCTCACTTGCTGACATTGACGCACTTTCTGATGTCGATGTACTTGTTGAATCTGAAACGCTTGTGCTTGTCGATTCACTTAACGATGTACTTGTACTGTCTGACTCACTCTCACTCGTTGACGTTGATGCACTGTCGGATGTTGACGTACTTGTTGAGTCTGAAACGCTTGTACTTGTCGAATCACTTAATGACGTACTTGCGCTATTGGAGTCACTTACGCTCGTTGATGTGGACGCACTATCTGACGTTGACATACTCGTTGAGTCCGAAAGACTTGTGCTTGTCGACTCACTTAATGATGTACTTGCACTGTCTGACTCACTCTCACTCGTTGATGTGGACGCACTATCTGACGTTGACGCACTTGTTGAATCTGAAACGCTTGTACTTGTTGAGTCACTTAACGACGTACTTGCACTTGTTGATTCACTCTCACTCGCCGATGTGGACGCACTGTCGGATGTTGACGTGCTTGTTGAATCTGAAACGCTTGTGCTTATCGACTCACTCAATGACGTACTTGCGCTGTTTGAGTCACTTACGCTCGTTGATGTGGATGCACTGTCTGACGTTGACGCGCTTGTTGAATCTGAAACGCTTGTACTTAATGAACCACTTAGCGATGTACTTGCACTTGTTGATTCACTCTCACTCGCCGATGTGGATGCACTGTCGGATGTCGACGTACTCGTTGAGTCTGAAATGCTTGTACTTGTCGATTCACTTAATGACGTACTTGTGCTGTTTGAGTCGCTCACACTCGTTGATGTCGATGCACTTTCTGACGTTGACGTACTCGTTGAGTCTGTAAGACTTGTGCTTGTCGACTCACTCAATGACGTACTTGAGCTTGTTGATTCACTCTCGCTTGTTGACGTTGATGCACTTTCTGATGTCGATGTACTTGTTGAGTCTGAAATGCTTGTACTTAATGATCCACTTAGCGATGTGCTGGCACTGTTTGAGTCACTTACGCTTGTTGACATTGACGCACTTTCTGACGTTGATGTACTCGTTGAGTCTGAAATGCTTGTACTTGTTGAGTCACTCTCACTCATTGATGTTGATGTACTGTCTGATGTGGACGTACTGTCTGACGTTGATGCACTTGTTGAATCTGAAACGCTTGTGCTTATCGACTCACTCAATGACGTACTTGCGCTGTTTGAGTCACTTATGCTCATTGACGTTGACGCACTGTCGGATGTTGACGTGCTTGTTGAATCTGAAACGCTTGTACTTAATGATTCACTTAACGATGTACTTGCACTGTCTGACTCACTCTCGCTTGTTGACGTTGACGCACTGTCTGATGCGGATGCACTCGTTGATCCTGAAAGACTCGTACTTGTCGAGTCACTCAATGACGTACTTGCGCTATTAGAGTCGCTCACACTTGCTGACGTTGATGCACTGTCTGAAGTTGACGTGCTTGTCGAATCTGAAACACTTGTACTTGCGGATTCACTCGCTTTTATTGATGCACTATCAGACGTCGACGCGCTCACTGATTCTGATAACTTCTTACTTGTACTTGCGGATTCACTCGCTTGGATTGACGTACTATTCGACGTTGACGTACTTAACGACTCTGAGAGACTCTTACTTGTTGACTCTTTTGTTGATAATGATTGACTCGCTTTTACACTATCACTTAGCGATGTACTATTACTTATACTTGTTGAAACACTGTTTACTATGCTAGTGGAAGTAGAGTCACTTGCGCTATTTCTCGTTACTTCATAATTAATTTTAGTCGTAGTTTTATTTCCGCTCGCATCCGTTGACTCAATCGTGATTGTATTTGTTCCTATTTGAGTTGGAGTTCCAACAATTGAATTCGTTGATGCATCAAATTTAAGTCCTTGTGGCAATCCTGTTACTGTATGCGTTACCACTTTGCCACTATTATCTGTAGCAGTTATCGTAATTGGATTAATCGGCGTGAAAACTTCTGATGCTTGACTTGGAGTCACATTTACAACAGGGCTGATTGTATCTTGAATCGTTATTGTAAATTGCTTAGATGTTACATTCCCAGTAGCATCAGTCGTATTAACTGTCACAGTTGTAGTTCCTACTTCACTTGGCGTGCCAGTAATTGTATTAGTCGTTTGATCAAAAGATAACCCTGAAGGTAGACCTGTCACAGTTGTAGTTAATACGTCTTTACTATTGTCAGTTGTAGTAATTGTAATTGGATTAATGGTCTTTCCAACTTCTCTAGTTTGACTATCAACACTAATTTGAGGACCTTGAACATCTTTAAATTTATAAATCACTGTTTGACCTGAGTTAGTTAATTTAAGTGTAGGCGTACCTGACGTTTCTGTATAATTTGGTGCTTTTAAGGCATCTGTCCCCACATAACTGTAACCTAAATTTTTTAAATTGTTCAATTGTTTATCTATATTCACAGTCGCATCAACTTCACCTGCAATGGTTTTAGGCGGGATAATATCCTTACCAGTATTTGCATCTACATAGCGTACTTTAGCAACAGCTGATTCTGTATACTCGAATGTTCCAAATTGAACTTGTTGTAAGTTTTTTGCGCCACCAGTTGAGGCAGTCATAGATAGAGAAAACGTCGTACCACCACTGTTTTTAATCCAATCTGTAAGATTTCTCGTAAAGGTTTGTCCAGCGTACGTCACTGTCATCACTTTTGTATCACCGTTATAATCAATGACAAAATCTTGGAATGAATTGTCAGTAGGTTGTACATTTAATTTAGCCGCAGATGATGCCTCAGTAGTAGCCATACCACTTCCATCGGTACTTACAAATGCACCAAAAGCGCCACCCCCACCAACATTACGTGGATCTGCTTTTGCTTTAGCCTCAGGTTTAGGAGTTGATGTATTATGATACGTATCCAATTTAAAACCAAAGGCATTATTCAAACCACCTATTCCAACGGCAGCCCCTTCTTTACCTATCTGTCCTAAAGGGCCTGGTGAAAATGCAAAGCCAATGCCATCTCCACCTGCTATACCATCAGGAGAATAACCTTCATATCTATTACCAAGGTTAACTTTACCTGTAAAACGGAAGCTACGGTTTGAATCTAATCGAGTGTTTAAAGATATGGCACCCTTTTGACTATATGCATCTGGCGTTAAGGTAGCAATACCTGTTTTTGGATCATACGTCGCTGATCCAGATAGATTCATATGTTCATTAAAGTTATCTTTGTTCACCACAACAGAATTAGATGTAAGACTTGAAGTTGTTGTCGTGGACGTTGTTGTAGGTGCTGCCATCGTATTCAAAACGGTAAATCTACTAAATGTTCTTAAATTCGCAAAGGAAGTAGGACTCGATTGATTTGAAGTAGATGTTGATGTCAGATTAGATATTTGATTTGTACTAGTACGTGCTTCACTGGTCGCTAATGAATCGGTTGCTTTTGTTTCGATTGACTGGTTTAAATTGGAGCTAATGCTCTTTTCTGAGGATGACGTGTTTGATTGTGTTGACTTAGAGGTTACATTCGAAGACTTATTTTGATCTTGTTGTACAATATTATCATTGTTAGTAGTTGTACTCTCTACATGGTCTGTGGAGGCATATGTATTTGACTTAGATGATTGACTTGATGTTTCACTACTTTGTTGACTAATTCCAGCTTTTTCACTTGATTGCGCTGTATTTGTAACTTCTGAAGACATTTGCTTATTTGTACTATTAGATTGGTTTGATTCCAAACTTGCAGAATTGACTGTTTCTTTTAGTGAGTTCTTAATCGTAGTTGAATTTTGATTGGCTACTGTCTCACTATTGGATGAAATTTCAGAGGTAATTGGTGTTTCTGAGGCAGCTAATGCTTGATGATTATTCAACATATTAAATGTAAATGCTCCACCAACTAGGGCTGTTGTTTTCGCTGCGCCTTTTTTCATCTTATGACCTTTCGTCTTTTCAGTAACATTTTCTTGTTTTTCGTTTTTACTTAAAAATGGTAGCCCCATTGTTTTTAACAATTCTATTTCATTAATACTTGCTTTTACCCAGCTTTTTCCTGACTTGTACAGTTTTACCCGTGTTTTTTGTTGCTCAAGACTTTTTTTATAATCCTTTTCTTTCTTTGTCATAATATACTCCCCATCGTTTTCTTAGTTAATCATAGTCTTTTATACCGAAAATATTCATTTTTACAAGTATATAACTATGAACATGTAAAATGCAACTAATACTTCTTAGTTTTAATAAATTACTATACATATAAAGATATTAAACGATTGTGCAAAGAAAAACTGTTGACAAAAGGGTTAATTTACTATTAAAAAGCGTTATTTCCCTGTATCCCAACATATTATTATATTGAATTCAATTAAATTTTATCTATTTAGTTACTAATTATATATATAAATTCTAATCAAAATGAATATAATTTGAGAAAAACTTAAAATTCCGTTTGTATATTTATGTATGATAACGAATAAAAAAACTAACTTTAAATAAAGTTAGTTTTAACATTAATGATTAATGAATTTCTTTAGACAAAATGTTATTTACCATTGTCCGTTGTTGTATTGATACATACCTTCTTTTAAATATATTCCCCAAAATATATAACACAATATACCTAGCCCCACGGAATCAAATAAAATAATATGATCCATATTAACAAAGATAGTGATTAAAAATAATAAAATAGTGATACTCATTGGAAAAGTAACTAAAAGTACCATATGAAGCATGTATATCGTACATAAAGTAAGTCCTATTATTCCAGTAAAGATAATCATACCGAAGATGATATTACTCGTTGCTACATTAAAGTATTGTATTTCTGAACTCGCTTTTATTATTGGTATACCAAAACCGCTTCCTAAAAAAGGATGCTCAGTTAGCGCATAATCAATAGCTTTAATATTCATATCACTCGGCATAAAGACTTCCTGGCTATTCTTCCCTTTTAAGATTAGTTTAATAAAAAGGTGATAAATGTATGGTTGATTGATTATAGCAATTGTCATTAGTATCATAGCACCAATTATGGGATGTTTAATTCTCTTTTTCATGTGAGATAACGGTAATAGAAGCATTAGACATAAAATAACAGATATAAAAATATGACGAGAATTTGATAAATAGAGCTCTATCATTCCAATATTTAACAATAATAAATTGAATACATCATAATCTTGTTGTTTGATTTTTGTTACCATATATAAAACTAGTCCCATAGCAAGAATAATTGCGAATGAATGTTCATCTTTGAAAACACTTCGAAGTGATTCCCCATCAATTAAATATGATTTTGGCGCTATAACTATAAGTAAAAAAGTAAAGGCAATCATTAGCGTGATAAATTGATTAATCCAGTTAATAAGATTTTTTATCTTTTTTATTAAACTAACATACATAACAATCAAAATTAGCGGTATAAAGAAGTTAAGCAATTTAAGAATAGATTCTATCGGATCGTTAGATACAACTAAACTCATTATGATATAAAGTAGCATAAGAATCATAGTAGATTTGATAAACCTTAATATCATTTCATCTCTTATCCAATTTTTTACATATTTAAATAGAAAAAATACCCCAATGACATAAGTCAAGATATATTTCATACTTACTATGTAATGCGTCATCTCTAGTGTGTCAAAGGGAGTATATATCTGCGATCTGAGCATATAGAGTATGATTAATTGAACGACACCTAGCGCCCCTCTTTTAAGAAGTAATAAAGATAAAGCGATAGATATCATTAATGTCCATTTATTAGGAATGCTAACCATAAAAATGGATAAGATAATCAACCATTCGATAAATTTACGTTGAGTGATGTTTAAAAATTGTTTCATGATATAAGCCTCAAGTTGTCTAATTCGTGATGTAAGTGTTTGGTCAATTTTTAATTATGAACATGTTATTATATTTCTATTATAAATAATTACACGCTATCAAAAAATATTTTTCTAAATAATTTTATTATATTTTAGAATTATAACATGAATACATTCCTACCGAAAATTAAAATGATGAATATGACGTATGTCTTAAATTAAAATTTTTATTCCAATAAATGAAAACAATTAATGCTTTAGACAATAATCATATCCTTTCACCATAAATGCACTAAACGATACGTTTACGAACCGCGCCAGATATTAAATCAACTAAAGCGACCATCGCAATCAAACCAATTAGAATCATGCCAACTCGGTCCCAAGATCGTGTTTGTAAAGCAAAAATTAATGGTGTACCTATGCCACCTGCGCCGATTAATCCTAAAATGGAGGCTGAACGTAAATTCAATTCAAATCGATATAAAATAAGTGAAATAAACGATGGTAAAATTTGTGGTATTACAGCAAACATTAACGTCTTCATTTTATTTGCTCCACTCGCTTTTAAAGATTCTACAGCGCTAAAATCTAAACTTTCAATATCTTCAACAAAAAGTTTCCCTAACATACCGACTGAATGAATCCCCAGTGCAAGTACACCTGAAAACGAACCCGGTCCAACAGCTTTAATAAATATTAACGCCATTACAATTTCAGGAAACACACGTATAATGCTTAATATGAATTTACTTATACCCGTAACTGGTCGTAATTTCATCATATTTTTAGCACCTAAAAATGCAAAAGGAATACATATTATTGATGCAATGAACGTGCCAATTACTGCAATAGCAAAAGTTTCCAGCAAACCTCTAAGTAAGTCTTCACCATCAGGTATATATATGTAACTTAAATCTGGATGAAATAATCCGTAAAAGATAGACTTTAATATTTCAATAGACTTACTTTTAAGTTCAAGGCCTGGAATCCCTGCAAACGCCCATATAATTATAGCTGCAACAACAATGACTATAATCCAATTTTTAATTATTCGTTGACGATGTTTTTTTGATTTTAATTCATATTTACTATCCAACGTATTCATGCTAATCTTTCCCTCACTTTCGAACTCACATAGTCAATAATAACTACAATGATTAGAGTGAACAGGATAATCATTGCTGTCTTCTTATATTGAAATAATCCTAACGTTTGATCGTAGAACAACCCAATACCACCTGCGCCAACAAGACCTAAAACTGCTGATGCCCGAATGTTAATTTCAAAAGCAAATAGCACATATGACATAAATGATGAAAGTGCTTGAGGGACAACGCCAAATGCAATCCATTTCACTTTATTAGCCCCTACAGCTGTCATAGCTTCCATAGGTCCTGGATCAATTGTTTCTAATGATTCATATAATAATTTACCAATGATACATATTGTTAGAACAAAAAGTGCTAATACACCCGGAATTTGTCCAATACCAAATATGGCTACAAATACGGCAGCTAATAATAAATCAGGTATTGTGCGTACAATATTAAGAACAAAACGTGATGGTATCGCAATCCATTTAGTTTGAACAATATTACTCGCACATAGTAGCGCTATTGGAATGGAGACAATACTTCCTAGAAAAGTACCGACAATTGCCATACGAATCGTGTCTAGCATTGGTTGTGTAATATGATCTAGGTAACCCCAATCTGGTGGTATCATTTGTTTGAAGAATACGCCAATTTGTGGAAGACCTATCATTAAATCTCCAATGCTAAATCCAGTATAAATAAAACTCCAAATAATCAAACCCGTGATTAAAATAATTGAAAAGCTAGTTTTAAGAGACATCCTTTTATTTAAATAGCGATTATATTTATGCGTTGTTGGTGTCGTCACTTTATTCCACCCCTAATTTTTCATCGTCCTTAATAGAGCGACCGTATATATGATTAAATACTTCATCATTTGCCTCAGACGCGGGACCATCATAAACGAGCTCTCCCGCTCTTAAACCAATTATTCTCGAGCCGTATTCCTTTGCCAAATCTACAAAGTGTAAATTAATCAAAATAGTAATACCTAGTTCTTCATTGATTTTCTTTAAGTCATCCATCACTTGTTTTGTAGTTAATGGATCTAATGAAGCAACTGGTTCGTCTGCTAATATGATGGTTGGTTCCTGACATAACGCTCTAGCTATTGATATACGTTGTTGTTGGCCACCTGACAACTGGTCAGAGCGTTGGTCATATTTATCTAAAATGTTGACACGTTCTAAAGCATCCATTGCCTTGACTTTATCTTCCTTAGGAAAAAGACCAAGTATCATTTTCCAAGTAGGATGGTATCCTACCCTACCACTCAAAACATTTCTAAGCACTGTTGAACGCTTAACTAAGTTAAAATGTTGAAAAATCATCCCTATACTTCGACGCATTTCTAATAATTTTTTACCGCGTGCTTTAGTTATTGATTGACCTTCGATAGTAATTTCACCTTTGGAAATATCATGTAGCCGATTAACCGATCGTAGTAATGTTGATTTACCTGCTCCAGACAATCCAACAATAACTGCAAAATCACCTTTTTCTATATTTAAGTTAATGTCTTTTAATCCCACATGGCCATTTGGATACACTTTACTAACATCCTTAAATTCGATTTGACTCATCAACAAACACCCTTCTTTTATAAAGAAAAGCTATGAGACTCAAACGGCAAGAGGTCTACAAACCTTCACGTTTAATCCCTTAGCTTTTCTTTTTATAATTCATTCAATTTATTTTATTTCATATCATGAACAGCTTTTTCATATTGTCTAACGATATCAAAGTCTGAATCTTTAGTATCAACATAACCTTCATGAGAGTATACCTCGCTAATGATTTTATGACCTTTTTTAGTTTTAGAAATTTCTTTAAAAGCTTTTTTCAATTTATCTTGGAATTTTTTATCCATATCAGGACGTACTGAAATCGTATCATTAGGAATAGGTTTAGTGAGTTTTAATATTTTAGTATCTTTAAATACATTTGGTTGATCTTTTTTTACAACTGTACGTGCATCATTAAATACAGCTGCTGCATCCACATCTCCATTTAACAATGAAATAACTGCTTGGTCGTGTCCTTTAACATTGACTATCTTCATATCTTTTGTTGCATCAATACCAGCTTCTTTTTTTAATGTTACTAGAGGGAATGTATATCCTGCTGTAGAAGTTACATCTTGTAATGCTATTTTTTTACCTTTTAAATCTTTGAGACTATTAATACCAGAGTCCTTTTTAACAAGGATTTCTGATTTATAATCATCAACTAACTTTTTACTTGGAGATCCATCTTCATTAACGTCGTAACGTTCTGCCTTTAATAATAAATCCGCTGCCTTTTGATCGTGTGCTAAAGTATATGCAGTTGGTGGCAAGAAACCAACATCCACTTTCTTAGATTTCATCGCTTCAACTATCGTGTTGTAGTTTGTTGAAACTGATACTTTAACCGGAATCCCTAATTTATCTGACAACAATTTTTCTAACGGTTTTGCCTTAGCTTCGAGTGTATCAGCATTTTGAGATGGTACAAATTGTACTGTTAATTCTTTAGGTGTATAACTACCTGATTTTGAATCTGATCCGCTATCAGAACTTTTATTATTATTCAAAGAACTTGAATTCCCACAGGCTGCTGCAAAAATAACCACCGATAAAACAAGCACCACTAAAAACTTAAGATTTTTCATTCTACTTACTGTCCCCTTCACATCAATATTGGTGTAATATGTATATTTTTGAAACTATATTTATAGATTAGCATATCTTATAAGTGATGGGTATTTAATTTTAATTAAAATTATAAATTTTTTATAATAAATCGTAAGAAATTGTAAAAAATATGTTAAGCAAGCACAATACGCTATACTTTTATACTATACTTTTTAAAAATTCCATCTTTTATATAAGGAGTAATCATAGAGATGAAAATATTTAAAACTTTAAGTTCTATACTAGTTACATCTGTTCTTTCTGTGACTGTGATTCCATCAACATTTGCATCAACAGAATCTACTGCTACAAATCAGACACAACAAACAGTACTTTTTGATAATTCTCACGCTCAAACTGCGGGCGCTGCCGATTGGGTGATTGATGGCGCTTTCTCAGATTATGCAGATTCAATGAGAAAGCAAGGTTACCAAGTTAAAGAACTAGAAGGAAAATCAAACATTTCTGATCAATCTTTACAGCAGGCGCATGTATTAGTTATTCCCGAAGCTAACAATCCATTTAAAGAAAATGAGCAGAAAGCAATCATTAATTTTGTTAAAAATGGTGGTAGCGTCATTTTCATCTCAGACCACTATAATGCCGATCGTAATTTAAACCGTATTGATTCTTCAGAATCAATGAATGGTTATCGACGTGGCGCATACCAAAATATGACTAAAGATATGAATAATGAAGAAAAAAATTCTAACGTTATGCATAACGTTAAGAGTTCTGATTGGCTCTCACAAAACTTCGGTGTTCGTTTTAGATATAATGCACTTGGAGATATCAATACTCAAAATATCGTTTCAAGCAAAGATAGTTTTGGTATTACTAAAGGTGTACACTCAGTTTCAATGCACTCAGGTTCAACATTAGCAATAACTAATCCTAATAAAGCTAAAGGCATTATTTATATGCCCGAACATTTAACACATAGTCAAAAATGGTCTCACGCAGTTGATCAAGGTATTTACAATGGTGGTGGCATCAACGAAGGACCTTATGTAGCCATTTCAAAAATTGATAAAGGAAAAGCTGCATTTATTGGTGATAGCTCTCTCGTAGAAGATCGTTCACCTAAATATCTTCGTGAAGATAATGGGAAACCTAAAAAAACGTACGATGGTTTTAAAGAACAAGATAATGGAAAGTTATTAAATAATTTAACAACATGGCTAGGCAAAAAAGAATCTCAATCTTCTATGAAAGACATGGGTATTAAACTTGATCATAAAACACCGTTACTTAACTTTGAGCAACCTGAGAATTCAATTGAACCTCAAAAAGAACCGTGGACTAACCCAATAGAAGGCTACAAATGGTATGATCGTTCAACATTTAAAAAAGGGAGTTATGGAAGTGATCAACAGGGGGCAGACGATGGAGTAGATGACAAAAGCTCTTCTTATCAAAAACAAAATGGCAAAGTTGAATTAACTTTACCTCAAAATATCCAACCGCATCATCCATTTCAATTTACAATCAAACTCACGGGATATGAGCCTAATAGCACAATTAACGATGTAAGAGTTGGACTTTATAAAGATGGAGGTAAGCAAATCGGTAGCTTTTCTTCTAACCGTAACCAATTCAATACTCCCGGCTATAGTCCTAGCCAATCAATTAAAACAAATGGAGCGGGTGAAGCCTCAATCACACTCACAGCTAGAGTGACAGATGAAATTAAAGATGCTAATATTCGTGTTAAACAAGGGAAAAAAATTCTATTAACTCAAAAAATGAATGAAAATTTTTAACACCGATAATAACTTAGTGTTGAAAAGTGAGACATTGTTTTTAATTTATATATCACAGAACTATGTCTCTTCCCCGTACTTGAGGAGGTTAATTCAATGTCTCAAATTGCTTTCTATATCCTTAGTGATGTCCACGGTTTTATATTCCCAACAGATTTTTCATCAAGAGGAAAAGATTTACCCATGGGGTTGTTAAAAGCCAATCATCTTATCGAGCAAGACTGCGTGCACTATGACGACAGTGTAAAGATTGATAATGGAGACTTCTTACAAGGTTCTCCATTATGTAACTACTTAGTATCTAAATTAAAGAGTAGTCTCCCATTAACATCAATATATAATCGTTTAGGGTTTGATTTTGGAACTGTTGGCAATCATGAATTTAATTATGATTTACCTTATCTAAAACAGGCCATCAATCAACTTCATTACCCAGTTTTGTGTGCAAATATAATTGAAAATACACAGCCATTCACTGGCCAAGGTATTCATTATTTTAAAGTAAATGGTTTAACTATAGGAACTATTGGTTTAACCACTCAGTATATCCCTCATTGGGAACAACCTGAATACATTAAGACACTCACTTTTAACAGTGCTGTCCAAACATTAAAATCTGAGTTACCTACACTTAGGGAAAAGAGTGATATTGTAGTAGTAAGTTATCATGGTGGCTTTGAACGTGATTTAGATAGTGGCATCCCGACTGAGGCGCTTACTGGGGAAAACGAAGGGTATGATATTCTAAGTCAGTTTAGCGATAATATCGATGTGTTGATAACCGGCCATCAACATCGTGATATTGCGACAATCAAGAACCAAACAGCCATCATTCAACCTGGTTCAAAAGGTACAAAAGTTGGAAAAATAGTTATTGAATATACGCATGATAAAAAAGTATTAATTAAAGAATGTAACTTAATGAATGTTCATAACAATACCTCCTTTAAGCCGAATGACGAAGATATCGTTTTACGTAATCAATTAGAAGATTGGCTTGATACTCAAATCGCAGAACTCCCCTACGCTATGAGAATAAACAATTCATTTGAGGCAAGAAAATCACCGCATGCATTTGTTAACCTTCTTAATTATATTTTACTAGAAAAAAGTGGTGCAGATATTGCATGTACAGCACTATTTGATTCCGCAAATGGCTTTGATGAGAAAGTAACCATGCGTGATATCATCAATAATTATCCTTTTCCTAATACTTTTAAAGTGATAGAACTTAGTGGAAAAGATATTAAACTTGCAATTGAACGAAGCGCAAGTTATTTTGACATTGTTAACCATAAAATCACAGTTAATAAAGAGTTTCTAGAACCTAAACCTCAGCATTTCAACTATGACATATTTGCAGGTATACAATATACAATTCATGTTGGTCATCCTTACGGTGAACGTGTTAGTGATTTGCAAATTAATGATGCACCACTACAAAGTGATCAAATATATACAATATGCGTAAATAATTATAGAGCTGTTGGTGGTGGGAATTATGATATGTATGTTAACAAACCTGTGATAAAAGATATTCAAATCGAAGGTGCTCAATTGTTAATAGATTACTTATCTCACAATGATTTATCTCAAATCCCACAAGTGATCGATTTCAATGTTGTTAAGTAATCCCTCTTTCTATTAAAGTATCATTGCTGAAAAGTTTGATTGTATAAAGAAAAATCCTTATAGAGGTGTCGCCACACTTCTATGAGGATTTTTTAATAATCATGAATATTCATTAAATGTGACATGTTTCTTTTCATAAAGTTGATTAACAAGATTAAGAAGCATACCCAACACTATAATCCCACCAGATATCATAGTAATTTGAATGTAAGGTAATCCTACTGATAATAATATAGATCCAATAATTGCACCAAGAAAATTAGCAACATTGAAAATAGAAGCTGCTAACGTGCTTGCAAGAAGTGGTGCTTCTTTTGCACTTAAGATAATTTTGCTATTAAGTAACGGTGTTGTACCAAATGTACCAAAACCGAATAAGAAGCAAATGATTAATGCTAATATTGAATTTTGAATAACAGTAACAAATAGTATGATTGTTAAAAATAGTAAAAGAAATGTAAGGTATAAATTTTTTGTTAATTTATCTTCCGGTACATTACCAGTAATTAAATTCCCTATTACACCGCCTAAACCAAACATAAATAAACAAACAGTTAAACCTACAATTTTAAATGGAGAATAATCTCGTATCATTGGCTCCATAAATGTATAAGTAGTAAACACACCAGAGTAACCAAACACAATAATGGCAATCACAATTAAAATGTGTGGATTCTTAAACACTGTTAATTCTTTGCTAATATTTGCTTCTGCACTTAAAGAAACGTTTGGAACAAATTTAATCATTCCTATCATAGTAATGATTGCCAGCACAATCATGAATCCAAAAACAACTCTCCAATTTGCAAAGCCACCTAAAAATGATCCGAATGGTACACCTAACATTACAGCAATAGTTAAACCTGCCTGAACAAGTGCAATGGCCTGTGTTTTTTTAGCAGGAGGTGCGACTGTCGCAGCAACACTCATACACACACCGAAGAATGGCGCATGCATTGCCGCAGACATGAGTCTTGATAATAACAATACATTAAAATTCGGTGCAAGCATCCCCACTATATTACTTATTATAAAAATCGCAACTAATATTGGTAACAGACGATGGGCGTGAACTTTCAATGTAATGATTCGCATTAAAGGACCTATCAATGCAACACTAATAGCATAAACACTAATTAATAAGCCAGCACTCGAAACAGAAACCTTCATATCGTCAGCGATTTGTGTAAGTAAGCCTGTCACTACATATTCAGCCATTCCTACTGTAAATGTTCCTATCATAAATATAATGAACAACATTTTATTATCTTTCATGAGCATTTCCTCCCTTTTCTTAATATCAAAAAATCAATATGAGTGGTATATTATAAAAAATTCGTCTCAATGTGAAGAGTATGTTTTCAAATTTTCATCTTCCTCAAATATTAATCTCATAAGTTTTCATATTGTTTTCATGTAATAATATTAAGACAATTTATGATGACTTGATATAAAGCATACGTTTAAATACGTCTGATTGAATTGATTTAATTTTGATAAATAAAATTGAATATTCATGAAATAATGTCGATTTTTTGACGAACCCTCTTATAATACGTTTTCTTTTTCCTGTTTGATCATAATTAAATGATTTTTTAAATAACTCGACAGTAAATATCTTTAAATTCATTTTAATATTTGAAGGTGATTGGGTGATCTGAAATTAAAACAGTTACCTAAAAATTAATTGTAGTATGGACAATGTAGTAGTATGTGATTAATGTCGATTGAATGATAATCACAGTCCGAATTGTATATATATTTTAAGTAGCTTAATGAAGTCGATTTACATGTTTATAATGAAAAACTAATTGCTACTTTACAAAACCTTCTATATATTATATGATACTAATTGTTGAAATTTTGGAGGGATACTCAAGTCTGGTTTAAGAGGCTAATCATTCGTGATTAGTAGGAGCTTTTTGCTCGCGTTGGTTCAAATCCTTCTCCCTCCGCTATATATAAAAGAGCCTGAGGCATTTATTTGTCTCAGGCTCTTTTGCATATTGGCTATGATGATTCAATTGAACATCATAAATATCCCTTATTCAAGCTACGATATATGTAAACACTTGAATAAGGGATTTTTATCTTACTATAGTTTTACATTATGAAAATAAATTTTTTAATACTCTGTATAAAGAGCCTAATAATTGAAAGAAATCACCTGTCATTTATTTCACTCCTATCTATATAAGATTACGTTAGGTTTATACCCTATATCATTTTATTTATTTGTTGATGTTAATTGTTCACTTTGTACTAAATCATCAGCAAGACCGTGCCAGAACTGTTGTAACTCATCTCTAGTACGTTTAGTATCTGTACTGTCTTGTCCTACAAAGTCCACATGATCCCAGTCATGTTTTGTTGGAGTTACTTGCCATACACCTTTTTGATTTTTATCTGTAGCTTCAACATATTTTTGATTAAATGGATGTTGTGAAGAAATGACTGAAACAAGTCCATCATTTTCTCTCCATTCTTTCTCTTTAGCTTTTCCAATTAAGTTACCAGTAATTGTAAATGGTAAGAACATGTTAAGATCAGCTTTTTGTTTTCCTGCCAATGTTTTATGTGTTGATTCGCCCGTATAAGTTTTATATACAATATTAGGATTTAATGATGTTTTTCGGTTTAAATCTGTTGCGCCATCGCGTGTTAAATCGTGTAAACCACTATCTTCTGATTTCCACAGTTTTGAATTTTGAACACGTTTAACATATTGAATATATGATTCATTTGGTTTTTGTTTTAATCCCCAGTGTTCTAACCCAAAGTCTACACGTGAATCTTTATTACCATACATTTTACCTACGTCATATACAAGTTGGCGTACAATCGCTTCGTTACCTAATAAGTCTGACGCATGTGTACCATTATGTGGTGTACCGAGTGTTGTAATAGATGACACCATATTATCGTGGCCACCTTGGTATAATGGAGAAATTTCCCCACCATGTTGTTTTTGATATTCAACTTCTTCTGGATTACCATGTCTCAATAGCTCTTCTAATTGACGAATTGTTTGACCACCCATACTATGACCAACTAAATGTATTTTTTGACCTGGTTTCCAATCTTTATAAACACCTTCATAGGTTTTACCGTAACGCTCATGACCATATTTAGCTGCGTGTGCTGCACCATAGTCAACACGTCCGCCTTTGATGTAGTAATATAACTCAACAGCACGGTCATAGTTACTACCAAATGCACTTATACTTGCTTCATAAGCCTCATATCCATTTTCTTCTAAATCTTGGCGAATATTCATTTTATCGCCACCCCAATAATGTGTTAGTACTGATGGGTTAATATTGTCTGTAAATCCATTGAAACCATGTACTAAAATAATTGGATCATTATTTTTATATTGTTTTTGTTTTGCTGATTTATTTGTTTGATCCTCATTTTTTTCACTCACTTGTTGCTTAGACTGTTTATTAGTTGTAGCAACAGCATTACTTTCTAAATTAGCTAGGCCATCTTGAGACCCTTTATCATTTTTAGAAGATTTATCTTTATCTGTAGTTGGATTCGCTTGCTTGTCAACTTTAAGAGGTTCCTCTTTACTATTTAAATTAAATGTTTCAACTTTGTCGTCATCTTTCTTAGCAGTCACTTGTTGAGTGTCGTTATTTACTTCTTTGTTTACCTCTTCTGTTGATTGGCTATCTTTTGATTGATTTTGACCTGTTGCTCGTAGTAGATCAGTATTTTTAGATGATTGTGTATCTTGTTTACTCAAATTCTCTTTTTGAGAGTCTTTTTGTTGGGCAGTTGTATTATCGAGTTGTGAAGGTTTAGTTTTCACATCTTCATTGGACTGTGCTGCATTTGAGTGTAAAGTTTGATTGTTTTCACTAGCATGCTTTTCCAGTTCAACTTGTTCTTGTTGTGGTTTCTCTTCAGAATGATTTTGAACAAATGCTTCATTCTTTTTATTTTGTTCAACTACAGATTCAGATTTATTGTCATTTTGAGAATCTTTTTGTTGCTGAATCAAATCCTCATTTTTTGGTGTTTCGTTATGTAAGTTTTCATTTTCAGTAATAGAATTAACATTACTTTTCTCATTAACATTCTTATTTTGCGTTGATTGTTGTTCACTTAACTTTTCATTTTCATCCCCAATAGATTGTGTTGTGCTATTTTCAACAGTTCCTTTATCCTGTTGTTGCTCAGCAGCCTGAGCTGATCCTCCACCCATAAATAATAATGCTGCAATCAGAATGGATGATGCACCTACGCTAAATTTACGAATACTGTATTTATTTTGTCTTGTCTTCACAATTAGCACCTCTATCTATTTGTTTATTTTAAAATGAAATTTTTGTCGGTAATTTGTTAGATGAAAATATTAATAATCATACGTGGTATAAATCCGAAAATTTTACTAAAAATGGGTTTGATTGCTTCCATAACTATCTCCTTCCCACCAAAGGTAAGCGCTTCCATTTTTGTTCAAAAAAAATAAAAATTATAAAAATAATTTTAATAGGTCATAAAAGAATAATTCACTTATCTACTTTGGTTTGATTTGATTAATATATTACATCGATGTTCACAATTTGTCAACAATTACATGCAATTTAATTATTTATCATACTAATATTAAATCTAAAGAAATGATGGTAATCTATATATACTATAAAATAAAAAATATCGATTTATATAAAAATAAAGGATGATTAGTAATGGATATACAAAAGTTTGAATCTTATCTAAAAATTAAGCATTCATATTATTCAAACCCTTCTCTTGAAGCATTGAATTACTATGTAAGACGCTTTATGATAACTGTGCCGTTTGAAAATATTAATGTTCAAAACAAGATTCCTATCTCAATCGATATCAAAGATTTATACAATAAAATTGTTATTCAACGGCGTGGCGGATTTTGCTATGAATTAAATCATTTGTTTGCTACGTATTTAGAACATAAAGGCTTCCACGTCACTCGTGCTGCGGCAACAGTTTACACACCAAATGGTGGACGTAGTCCTGAAGGTTCGCATATGTCACTTTACGTTAATATCGAAGGAACACTTTATATTACTGATGTTGGATTTGGTGATTTACCTACAAGTATTATCGAGATAGGTTCTAAAACACAATTCATTCCAACATATGATAAAAATGGAGTTTACCGTGCTGTTTGGATTAATGACAATCAATATGCTTTACAGAAGCTTAGACAAAATAAATGGATGACACTCTATGAAGCACATTTAAAATCTCAAAGCATTAAAGACTTTGAAGATAAAATAAGCTACAATGAGCATCATCCTCATTCTATTTTTGTACGACATTTGCTTATTACACAACCACAATCGTTTGGACGTGCAACAATGACTTATCATTCTTTAACTTTAAGCAATGATAGTACTAAACATAAATATGACGTTACTACCAATAACTACAAATATTTTTTAAAAAAATATTTTAACTTAAACGTATCAATTATCCCATTTGAGCCATAAATAGGATGAATCGTCATTCACTTTCATCCTATTTTTAATAATTTATTTATAAGATTCATGGAATAAATCCCCCATATTAAATTAATTAAAATTCTAAATTATACTACTTTACCATTTTCGAACCTCTTTGCGCTCGCCTTTAAAATTATTTCTTTTTTGATGGCGATGTGCTAGTACCTGTTCTACTTCTGAAAATGGAATATCTAAACTATGTAGTAACACAAAAAGGTGATACATGACATCTGCTGTTTCATTAATAACTTCTTCACGATTATGTTTTATCGCACCTATCACAACTTCAAATGCCTCTTCACCAAATTTCTTAGATATTTTCTCGATCCCTTCCTTTAACAAATATTGAGTGTAAGAGTTAGATTGATTGTCTTTAGCACTTTGATGAATCGTTTGTGCTAAAGCTTGAATTTTAAAGCGTGATGCAAATTCACTATTAAAACAACTCAGACTTCCAGTGTGACATGTAGGACCTTGTGGCATCACTTTGATTAAGATTGTATCTTGATCACAATCTATATGAATACTCTCAACGTGTTGGAAATGACCAGAAGTTTCACCTTTAGTCCACAAACGTTGTTTAGATCTAGAGAAAAAGGTTACTTTCTTTTCTTTCAGAGTTTTTCGATAAGCTTCTTCATTCATGTATCCCAACATTAATACGCTATCCGTTTGAGCATGTTGCAAAATTACTGGTACTAATCCTTTAGAAAAGTCTATAGGTTTATTCATCTCACAAGGATACCTCCTTCACGCATTTTATCTTTAATTTCTGCCACTGTAGTTTCTTGATCATGTAAAATACTTGCCGCTAAACCTGCAGAAACATCTGTGTGTTGAAACAGTTCAACAAAATGTTGTGCATTTCCTCCACCCCCAGAGGCGATAATCGGAATATTAACTAATTGTTTAATTTTTGCTAAATGTTCAATATCAAAACCTTGTTTCATTCCATCATGATGCATGCTAGTTATAAGTAATTCCCCGGCACCTAAATGCTCTACTTCTTGTACCCAATCATATACTCTGACATCAGTTAATTTTTTACCACCGTGCGTAGTACAGAAATAATCCTTTCTGTCTTTATCATAAAAGCTATCAATAGCAATACAAATACATTGACGACCAAATTTCTCACTTGCTTGTCGAATTAATTCTGGATGTTTTAAAGCGCTTGAATTGAGTGATACTTTATCTGCTCCGTGATTTAATAGTTGTGTAATATCATCTAAATTTTGAATACCTCCTCCTACTGTTAAAGGGATAAATAATTGTTTTGCCGTTGCTTCTATCACTTCTATCATAAGATCATGTCCTGCTTCCGTCTTCGAAATATCAAGAAAGACTAGTTCATCTGCACCGGCTTCATTATAAAAAAGAGCCAAATCAACTGGATTACCGATATCTCTTAATGACTGGAACTGGATACCCTTTACGACGCGTCCATCTTTAACATCTAAACATGGAATTACTCTTTTTTTAATCAAGATAATCCCTCCCAGAATTCATCCAGATGTGCTGCTTTTCCTACAATAGCAGCATGAACATTTAACGATTCTAATCGAAACAAGTCCTCTTGATGTCTAATACCTCCTGAAGCAATCACAGGCAACGATGTATAAAGTGCGAGACGACCTGTCAAATCAAAATTAGGCCCAGAAAGTTTACCATCTTTCGAAATATCGGTATAAATCACACCACCCAAAGGTAAATGCTCAATTTTGGCAACATAATCAAATAAATTGAGTTTGGCATCCTCTTTCCATCCATTAATCTTTATTTTCTCTCCAAAAGCATCTACGGATAAGTAGAGTTTATTTGGAAATTGATGTGTCATATGTGTTAACCACTCTATATCTTGGATACCTTTTGTACCTACGATACAATAGTCTATTCCTGAATGAATATAATTTTCAATTGTTTGTTTTGAACGAATGCCGCCACCCACTTCTATAGGCTTAGTGGTCAACTTTCTTAAGGAACGGATGTAGTCGAATTCTTTTACCTCTTTTGCTTTAGCCCCAATTAAATCAACAATATGTATACGTTTCACACATTTAAATTGACTATAAAATCGGATACTGTCTTCTACAGATTTTTCCATTTTTTCTTTTGAATCATATTTGCCTTCTGTTAATCGAACACTTGTTGAATTAATCAAATCAATAGCTGGCCATAAATCAATCATTAATAAACCCTCCTTTAAGCGCTTGATTTAGAATCTCTAATCCATACGTTCCACTTTTTTCAGGATGAAACTGGATACCGATATAATTTCGGTATTGAATGACTCCCGGAATCTTTGTACCATAGTCAGCATAAGCTACTACATATTCTGACATTTCTGCTTGATATGAATGAACAAAATACACATCATTTTGCAGTAAGGGATGTGTACTCTTTAATTCATTCCACCCCAAATGAGGAATAGGATGAGATGATTGGATTGGCACTATATTTCCTGGGACAAGTTCCAATCCACTAATGTCACCTTCTGCGCTATGTTGAAAGAGTAATTGCATACCTAAACATATTCCAATTATCGGTTTATCATGTATATTTTTAAGCATATCTTTGATTCTTTTTTCTTCTATAGAATGCATCGCATCCCGAAAATGTCCAACACCTGGAAGTACGATAGCTTCAGCTTTTTGCACGTCTTTATCATTACATGTCAAAATCACATCATATCCTAAATGTTGAATCGCTCGAGTGACGTTACTTATGTTTCCTAATCCATAATCAATAATCGCAATCATTCAATTACTCCTTTAGACGATGGAATACGTCCATCTTCATTTTGTGCAAGAGAAATCTTTAATGCTCTTGCAAAAGATTTAAATATTGCCTCAATCTCATGATGGGTATTTCCACCTCTTAATAAGTCAATGTGAACGGTTAATCGCGCATTAATTACCAATGCTCTAAAAAATTCTTCAACTAGTTCAGTGTCAAAAGTTCCTACCTTTTGAGCGCTCAACTTGCTATTAAATGAGAAATAGGGACGGCCACTAATGTCCACTACTGTTCGAGCAAGCGTCTCATCCATAGGTACATATGAGCAACCATATCTTGTAAAACTTTGTTGAGTCTTAACTAATTCAAGAAGTAATTGTCCAATAACTATACCTATATCTTCAGTTATATGATGATCATCAACATACGTATCACCAATGGCCTCAATAGATAAAGTTAATCCACTATGAAAAGTAAATAGCGTTAACATATGATCCAAAAATCCTACACCAGTATTAATATGAGATTGTGTTCCGTTATTAGCCAGTGAAATATTAAGCTGAGTTTCTTCAGTGTTTCTTTTGATTTGATAGTTCATAACATACGCTCCATTTCTTCACTATTTTTTCCAGTAGAAAAAGTTGTTTTTCTGTAGCAATAGAGTAACGAACATACGCATTCATTTTTATTAACAGATATCATAATAAGCTATCCTTTTCGGCGTACGTGAATCGATTTTTCATGATTAAATAAAGATTCTATATGTGCAATGTGCTCAGCTGATTCTGCTACTTCGTTAAATGTTTTTTGTGACAAATGAATGACTGAATGTCTTGTCATAAAGTCATTCACAGAAAGTCCATTTGTAAATCTAGCTGTTTGATTAGTAGGGAGTACATGACTAGGACCTGCCACATAGTCTCCAATAACTTCAGGAGAAAAGTGTCCTAAAAAAAGTGCGCCAACATATTTAACTTTATCTATATACCTTTCAGGTGCTCGAGTTTGAATAGATGCATGTTCAGGTGCAATCGTGTTCATAATTAAACATGCTTCTTCAGTATCTTGAGCTAATATTAGATAATGATGATTAGTAATACTTTGTGATATGATATCTTGCCGTTCAACATATTGAAGCTTCTCTTGTATTATAGTGTTCAATTGATTAAGTACCTTTTCATTTTCACTAATCACATAAGTACAAGCCATTTCATCATGCTCTGCTTGTGCAAATACGTCATAAACGATTGCGTCTAAGTCAGCACTTTCGTCTATAATCAAGGCTATTTCTGTCGGTCCTGCGATTTGGTCTATGCCTACTTGACCGAATACAAACTTTTTGGCATAAGCAACATATTGATTCCCTGGGCCTACAATTTTGTCGACTTTTTTTATAGTTTCCGTGCCATAAGTTAGTGCTGCAATACTTTGTGCTCCACCGACTTGATAAACATGATGAACACCTGTAATGTAACAAGCGGCTAACACCTCTTGACATATACCGTTATTTTGAGGTGGGGTAACAACAGTAATCTCATTAACACCTGCTACTTGAGCAAGTGTTGCAGTCATTAATACCGTAGACGGATAGCTAGCCTTACCTCCCGGCACGTAAATACCTACTCGTTCGATAGGATGGTATCGTTCATAACATTCAGTTTGTTGAGATGATTCCTGTTTCACCTTAATATTTTCTTGATACACTTTAATTCTCTGATAGCTTTGCTCTAATGCATCTCGTGTTTTATTATCTAGCATGTCATATGCATTTTTTAGTTGGCTTTGCTCTAATTCAAGATTCTCAGTTTCCACTTGATCAAATTGTAAATTATAATTTTTTAAAGCTTTATCTCCCTGTAATTTAACTTCTTCACAAATTTGACTCACTATCTCGTACAAAGATTCATCTAGAGATTCAACATTATTAAATTCTTTTAAAAATTGTTGTGCGCTAAGCATAGCTAATAGACACTCCCAACTGCTTGATTAGTCTCTCTATTTCGGATGATTGTTTAAAATATGATTCTTTATTTGTAATTAACTTAGCGTTAATTTCACTGATATACTTTTTCTCAACGAGCCCGTTAGCTGTAAGCGTAGAACCAGTTTGTACAATATCTACAATAGCATCAACCATATCCACTACACATGACAATTCAACTGAACCGTTAAGGTGAATCACTTCTACATCCATACCTTCTTTATTGAAGAATTGAGTAGCTGTATGTACATAGCTCGTTGCTACTTTTTTATAGCAAGATGTTTCTGGCTTTGCCGCCAACGCAAAATGACATTTACCAAATGGCAAATCGAGTAATTTATTAATATTATATTTTTGACCATTCAGAATATCACTTCCCACAATTCCTACATCAGCAATACCTTGTTCTACATAAGTGGGAACATCGCTTCCTTTAACTAAAATCATTTCAATGTTGTCGACTGTAAGCAATAACTGTCGTTGTCTATTTAAAAGTACAGTTGCAATATCTATCTGATTAACTTGTTGTAAATATTCGATAAAACTCTCTAATAAACGACCCTTTGCTAATGCAACTCGTAACATGGCGTTCCACCTCACCTTTTATAATTAAAGTGTTAATCCTAAACCAAAACCTTCTAGTGAACCGTGATAATAACCACCTGTCAAAACGCTATGAGTAGTATTTTTAAGATGACATTTTATAAAAATACCTTTGTAATAAGATCTAGGCGCTTGTGCAGTTACGTCAAGGTGGATTTCAGTAATCCCATGATCAGTAAACCATTGTGCCCAAGATTGAATTGCCCCCATTGCAGGATGTTGCTCAGGTAAATAATGAGATAATATTTTAAGTTGGTTTAATGTGTTCTCTTTAAGAATTTGAATGATGGGATGATTGAAAGTTAGTGTTTGAATAAGCCCTGATAAATTGCGTTCTTCTATCATCTCCATAACTTCTCTAGTTTGATGATTTTTCTCTAAAAGTGCATCAATCAATTGATAGTGACCTAAAATGACAAATTGAATATCATCATGAAGTACGTTTTGAATAAAATATTGGAAATCTAAGAAATTTTGAGTGATTTTATCAAATTGTGGCTCGTAGTTCTCGATGCCGACTTGCTTTATAACTCTGTTATCTCTGATAATATCCCCTGCATAAGCTACTTTTTTAAAATGTGTTGGATAGTTCGAATAATATCTGAATAATTGATCAGTAAAATCATTTCTTAATGCATAGATAGATTTATTTTGTTGCCAAAAGCTTCTTTCATCCATTTGTTGCAAATCCTCGTGAGTCAATCGTCGCCAATCCAATTCTTCAATTAAGTTAAAATCTACAACATTATACTTTTGTTGATGAAAAAACTTTAAAAAACGTAATTCCTTTTCTTTCATTGAAATAATGGTATTGTTCATACTTACGCCACCCCTCCCTCACGCTGCATTCTTTAGTTCGATAATACACTAAAGTAAAAATGTAGTAATACACTAACATGTTACAAGTTATCTGACAAGTATTTTTCTGAAAATTCTTTCTTTTATAATGAAATATATCTAAGTCTTTAATTATCAATTTTTAATTAAAATAAAAACCTCTTGTGAAGTAAATAATACTTTACAAGAGGCATATATTATTGATCAGTATTAAATTTTTAATTATTGCTAGGTTGTAAATTCATCATGCTTATAGTTTTAGTTATTATCCAACGCTTGTACGTTAAAAAAACAACGATCTCCTTTATTAATTACATCGTCCCAGTTAGCATCATAATTATATCCGAGTCTTTGTGCTAATTTAATAGAATTTGTATTATATTGATTTGTTCGAATTATTTTTGGTGTTATAGTATCATGCTTTTCTAAATGACGAGCAATCTCCTCCATCGACTCAAAAGCTAAACCAACACCAGTATACGATGGAAAGATTCTATAATACGCATTAAGAAATTGTTGTTGATGAATTGTACGATACTCAAATCCTGCTATTCCCACTACTTCTTGATTATCTCTCATAATTAAAATGAAGTAACCAAATTGATATTCATCCCAATGCCTCATCCATCCTTTAATAAAATCTCGGGTTGCTACTTTATTCTGATGAATACCTTTAGGTGTATACTTTGTAGCTACTTTATTTGTATGCAATTGATAAAGTTCATCTGTATAACTCAAATTAGGCTTCACTAGCTTTAATCTATGTGTTTCTAACATCTACATCCCTCTTTCCAATAAATTATTCAATTGTAGATAACTTAATATTGTTTACGCACTCTTTTCACTATTGAGAAGAGTATATATTATATTTAGACTTACGTCAGTCTCACCTAAAAATTTCACCTAACATCCCATTTTGACACTATAGTTCACCTTATATTTATACTTGTTCACTAGTAAATGTGTCTAATCAATGATCATATTGTGTCCAAAATATTACAAAATGGAATAGGTAGTATTATAAATATGTATTTTTGTTATATAGCCTATCGTCTTATAATAGGAATCAGCGCAATAATTTAATTATTTTTGCACGAATTCTTAAACCAAAGAAAGGTGAGCAAAAAATGGCTAATAAAGAGTCAAAAAATGTTGTTATTATTGGCGCTGGTGTCTTAAGTACGACATTTGGTTCTATGATTAAAGAATTAGAACCTAATTGGAACATCAAACTCTATGAACGCTTAGATCGTCCAGGTATTGAAAGTTCTAACGAAAGAAACAATGCCGGTACAGGACATGCGGCGTTATGTGAATTGAACTATACAGTACAACAACCTGATGGTTCAATTGATATAGAAAAAGCCAAAGAAATCAACGAACAATTCGAGATTTCAAAACAATTCTGGGGTCACTTAGTAAAAAGTGGTAACATCAGTAACCCTAGAGATTTCATTAATCCACTTCCTCACATTAGTTTCGTAAGAGGTAAAAATAACGTTAAATTCTTAAAAAACCGTTACGAAGCAATGCGTAACTTCCCTATGTTCGATAACATCGAATATACAGAAGATATCGAAGAAATGAGAAAATGGATGCCATTAATGATGACAGGTCGTACTGGTAACGAAATCATGGCGGCTAGTAAAATCGACGAAGGTACAGATGTTAACTACGGTGAATTGACTCGTAAAATGGCAAAAAGTATTGAAAAACATCCAAATGCTGATGTTCAATACAACCACGAAGTAATTAATTTCAATCGTCGTAAAGACGGTATTTGGGAAGTTAAAGTTAAAAACCGTAATTCTGGAGACGTTGAAACTGTTCTAGCTGATTATGTATTTATCGGTGCAGGCGGTGGCGCTATTCCACTATTACAAAAAACTGGTATCCCAGAAAGTAAACATCTTGGTGGATTCCCTATCAGTGGTCAGTTCTTAATTTGTACAAACCCTGATGTCATTAATGAACATGACGTCAAAGTATATGGTAAAGAACCACCAGGCACACCTCCAATGACTGTACCACACTTAGATACACGTTATATCGATGGTGAAAGAACATTATTATTTGGACCATTTGCAAATATTGGCCCTAAATTCTTAAGAAACGGTTCTAACTTAGACTTATTCAAATCAGTTAAACCTTATAACATTACAACATTACTTGCATCTGCAGTTAAAAACTTACCTTTAATCAAATACTCTATCGACCAAGTATTAATGACTAAAGAAGGTTGTATGAACCATCTACGCACGTTCTACCCTGAAGCTCGTGACGAAGATTGGCAATTATACACTGCAGGCAAACGTGTTCAAGTTATCAAAGATACTAAAGAACACGGTAAAGGATTCATTCAATTTGGTACAGAAGTTGTTAACTCTAAAGACCACTCTGTTATCGCATTATTAGGTGAATCACCTGGAGCATCAACTTCAGTATCAGTAGCCCTAGAAGTTTTAGAGAAAAACTTTGCTGAGTATGAAAAAGATTGGACTCCAAAATTACAAAAAATGATCCCATCATATGGTAAATCTCTTATCGATGATGTTAAGTTAATGAGAGCAACTCGTAAACAAACATCTAAAGATTTAGAATTAAATTATTACGAATCTAAATAAAATACTTTCCCTTTAAAATATAAAAATGATGAAGAGAAAATAAATAAATATAAAATATTTCTCCCCTATCCTCAAAACCTTAATTAATATTAAATTAGAGTAAATAAATTTAGAAACAAAATTAACCCCTACCCCTGATACCTCCAACGAAGTCGAGCCAACTTCGTTGGAGGATTTTTTATTTTTTTCTTAGCGACTTAAGTATCTATCACAGTAGATATCTAACAAATCAGCGATACAACAAAATTTATGAATTGTCCATGTTTTAAAACTCAATGAGTTAAAATAACTATTCACACGATTCCTTCTCAATTCACTTTTTATAAACACTATTTCTATATAAAAAATAAGCTTGTCTCTCTTTTTATAAAAACAAACTCAAATATCATCTCATTATACATTTTTAAAGACGTCGTTTAACCCATGCACTCTATATATAAATATATCCATTGTACTAAAGGTTATTTAAAATTCCATGTTGCAAGTCATCATAGATACGAGAAAGCTTATGAGTTGATTTAATTTCAGAATATAATTGAACAGAATCTTCAACAATTTCATCACTCTACTATAAAAAAACACTCGTCCTAAGACGAGTGAAAATAAAAAGAGTTAGAAATAAAAGGAAACTAAACATAAAAAGAACAATATAATAGATGATGGTCAATTGATGTGTTATATGAGGTATTGAAGAATTTTCACTTTGTTTGCACTTCAAATAAAATAGACATGGACGGATGTGTCCATCTTATATTCATCCAACCATCATCTCTATATCATTCTTAAATCGTAAAAATTACGATTTAATGTCATGTTACTTTCTTCTAATAGCAATGTCAAATGAAAGTATATGTGCTTAATTATTTTTTGAGATATACGTTGTCTTACTTCAGTATTAAATGAAATATTCTTAATTTATACTTCAATAATTCTCTCTATGAGCAACCTCAAATTAACAATCACATGTTCTTTTTTATTTTAAAATAAAATTTTACAACATTTTTTCTGGAGGATAAATTTACTGTTGATTGCAAAATATCATCATTCTTTTATGTATACTTCATTTCTTTTTAACAAATCTAGTATTATAAACACACTAAAAAAGGGGTTAAAAATCCGTAAATTTAATGAGAGCAAAAAAATTGATAAGTCATCTTACTGTATCTAGAATATAAATACAAGAAACATAACTATTGTAATAAAGAGAGAAGGGGTTATAATAATGACAAAATTTAACTTTGATCAAGTTCACAGTGATATTCAGTTTAAAATTAAACATCTTATGGTGTCTCAAGTAAAAGGAACATTTAAACAATTTGATGTTCAATTAGATGGAGATATTAATGATTTAACTTCACTAAAAGCAACAGCTACTATTATTCCAAGTTCAATTGACACTCAAAATGAGGACAGAGACAATCATTTAAGATCAAACGATTTCTTCGGTACAGAAGACAACGATAAAATGACATTTGTAACTAAAGAAATCAACGAAGATCAAGTAGTTGGAGATTTGACAATTAAAGGTGAAACTCATGAAGAGACATTTGATGTTGAATTTAATGGTGTAAGTAAGAATCCAATGAATGGACAACAAGTCACTGGTTTTATCGTTAGTGGAACAATTAACCGCGAAAAATATGGTATTAATTTCAACCAAGCTTTAGAAACTGGTGGCGTGATGTTAGGTAAAAACGTAAAATTTGAAGCATCAGCAGAATTTAGTATCGAGAATTAAACGATTTGTTATAGAAAATTTTCTTAAGCTTTTTATCTTTAACAGTAAAATAAAGTAACACATATTATAAATACCTGGGACACATTCAATGTCTCAGGCATATTTATTTATGGACAATCGTTGCATTAATAAAAAAATACAATGAGTTATATCAAATTTTCAAATTGAGCTATACGAGTGAGAAACATAAAGTTTTATTCGACCTTTGTTCTACTTCCTTTATTTATACAAAACAACTTATTCCATACGCTTTTTTAAGAATTTATTGAAATTGATAACTCTCATATCCTTTAGCAAAGCCATTAACTGTATAAAGCATAGCCCCACCTTCTGAATGGTTTTCAATATCATTAGTACAAATTATAAGTTGATTTGTACCAGGTATGAATTGTGGATGTGTTGTACGTAACATCTTCCCATCATCACGTCCCGGCATTAAAATTTGACCTATAGGATAACCTCTCTTATTGAAAACTAATACACGTCCTTGTCCATACATAGCCACATATAAATTATCATCACTATCAATACAACAAGAATCCGGTCCTTCATGACCTGTAAAATAATATGGTACTGTTGCTCCAAATGGTGCAATAGTCACACCATCATCCTCTAATGTGATTCGGTGAAGTCGATTAGTTGTAGTTTCGGTTACCCATAGTACTTTTTCATCCGTACTTAAAGCAATACCATTCGCCACAGAAATATTTTGAATAATTGGCGTAACCTTCTTAAAGTCTGGATCTACATAGTAAACACCACCCAAAGGTTGTGTAGAATACCCTCTAAAATCAGTGAAATAAAATCCGCCTTTACTGTCAAAAACCATATCATCAATACAATATTCTGTATTTAAATCAGAAATAATTTCTTCTATTTGTTCACCATTTTCTGTTGTCGCAAATATGCCTCCAGTTGTCTTGAAATCACCTAGATAACAGATAAATAAACGGCCATCTTTATGTACTTTAATCGCTGCCGGATTATCTTTAACAGACTGAAATTCTGTTGTAACCTCCTTGGTCGCGGGATTAACTTTAAAAATATTCCCTTCAAACACGTCTAATAAGAATAACTGACCTTCGCGATTAAAATTAAGTCCTTCTAGTTGTAACCCTTTATCTGAAATTTTCACCCACGGCTCTGCTGTTACCGTTTGTAATTCACTTTCTGAAACAATTGGCACTGCACTTTCTGATTTACCAGTATATTTTAATGTTGGTAATTTTTGATTTGCCATCAATTGGATCCCTCTCTTTATTCGGTGACTTTATTCTCATTTTATAAAAATTTATATTAAATGTCATTATAGCTACACAACTACACTTTTATTCATATATAAAAACAATCACATCTTATATCGGTCAAATGACGGATTTATAGGCTACCTTATTGAAAGTAATTCTCATTTTGATACAATATTAAAATGTCTAATTTTTAAACTTCAATCACTATCAATTTTTTTATATAACTTCAAATACTTTTAAATTAACTAAAATTGACTAAAGAGGAGCACAGATTTATGGATTATAGAGTACTACTTTATTATAAATATGTAACTATAGATGACCCTGAAACTTTTGCAGCCGAACATTTGAAATTTTGTAAGGAACAGCATTTAAAAGGAAGAATACTAGTTTCAACGGAAGGCATTAATGGAACATTATCTGGAACTAAAGAAGATACTGATAAATATATAGAGCATATGCATGCAGATAATCGTTTTGCTGATTTAACTTTTAAAATTGATGAAGCTGAAAGTCATGTGTTTAAAAAGATGCACGTGCGTCCAAGACGTGAAATTGTTGCACTCGACTTAGAAGAAGATATTAATCCACGTGAAATTACCGGTAAATACTATTCTCCTAAAGAATTTAAAGCCGCACTAGAAGATGAAAATACTGTTATATTAGATGCTCGAAATGATTATGAATACGATTTAGGACATTTCCGCGGAGCTATTCGTCCTGATATAACACGATTCCGTGACTTACCTGAATGGGTGCGTAATAATAAAGAACAACTCGACGGAAAAAATATTGTCACATATTGTACAGGTGGCATTCGTTGTGAAAAATTTTCTGGTTGGTTAGTAAAAGAAGGATTTGAAAACGTAGGTCAGTTGCATGGTGGTATTGCTACATACGGTAAAGACCCTGAAACTAAAGGGCAATATTGGGATGGTAAGATGTATGTATTTGATGAACGTATAAGTGTCGATGTGAATCAAATTGATAAAACAGTCATCGGCAAAGAGCATTTTGATGGTACACCTTGTGAACGTTATATTAATTGTGCAAACCCTGAATGTAATAAACAAATTCTTGTTTCTGAAGAAAATGAAGAAAAATATTTAGGTGCATGTTCGTATGATTGCGCAAAACATGAGCGCAATCGCTACGTTGCCCGTCATCATATTAGCAATGAAGAATGGCAACGTCGTTTAAACAATTTCAAAGATGTGCCTGAACACACACATGCATAATTCAAACACGCCTTTATTGTGAGTTTAACATTTCACATATAAAGGCGTATTTTATATGATTTAAATATCTATAATAACTTTTAACCCTGTTTTTTGACATAAAGAATACGTAAAATGGCAAATATTGATATCATTTATGTCACTGATAGTTTTAAAATAAATAACATAATAAGTCTACTTAAGGAGTGTCTGCATGGAAATATTAGTCACAGCATTTGAACCATTTGGAGATGAAAAAATTAATTCTGCACTTGAGGCTGTTAGCCATCTAGAAACTAAAATTGGCTGTCATAAAATTGATCGATTGATACTTACTACAGTATTTCATGACTCTGCGAATGTGATTGCTAAAGTGTTAAAATCTAAAAATTATGATGTTGCTCTAGCTATAGGACAAGCAGGTGGTCGTAGTGAAATCACTCCTGAGCGTGTAGGTATAAATATAGATGACGCACGTATTAAAGATAATCAAGGACACCAACCTATTGATCAAGTTATACGTCACGATGGCGCACCCGCTTATTTTTCTAATTTACCTATCAAAAGAATGACAATGGCAATTCAAAAGACTGGTCTCCCTAGCAGACTATCTAATTCCGCTGGAACATTTGTATGTAATCATATCTTATATCAACTTGGATATATGGCAGACCATTTTTACCCTGACTTATTATTTGGATTTATACACGTGCCTTTGATTCCTGAGCAAACAATTAATCATTCTCAACAACCTTCATTGTCCGTTGAAGATATCGTAAAAGGATTAACTGAAGCAATCAAAGCTATCGACTTCGTTGAAGATAACAAGATTGCATTAGGAGAAATCCAATAGTCTCTTAGCTCACTAATCATTCTGTATGTACTTTAAACAGGTGGCCCTGGGAACATCAAGCTCGTTTGACGTTTGCTCACATATGTATTAGCAAAAGCGTGCATGATAAGAATATAGAGTAATTGATGTTCTTTAAATAGCCTATCATTCCCTTCTGCATAAGCATAATCACCAATTTGTTTCCAACTCGCAATTTGTGTATCTCGCTTTATATCTTTGATAGTAGTATGATGTTTCTCATTAGCATGAATATTTAATATTATACCGTCAATTTTTAATATTCCATACGTCTCCTCATAACCATTACTTTGCTTATCAAATAACGCTTCACACTGCCTACCTTTTGAATCACGATATTCTACTTTAAAATGTTTTTTCTCCATATATCGCGATACCTTAATATAAGCTACACTATTATTATTCACATCACATATCTCATATTGATTTAATTTTAAACCTAAGGTTAAATAACCAATACATTTTTGAATAAAATTTTTATACACTTTCGATATCATACCAACAGGTTGCTGAGCATCATTTTTTATAATTGAAGTCTGTGTTGAGAATCGATTTCTTTTTAAATATTTATACATTTTGTCACCCATCTCTTTAATATCATACTTTTATCATATACAACAGACTTCTCTAAATCAAAATCTCTTTTTTTATCAAATCATTTTAAATACAAAAAGTATTTTTGAAAATATTTCCAATTATCTGTATACTTTAAACAAATACTTTGCAAGTTAAAAAGGGATGAATAAAAATATTAAAATGAAAAACAAACGAAAAATAAACAATACGCTTGTTTATACTATCTCTGTTTTAATTATTGTTGTTATTACACTTATTGCGGGTATCTTTCCTAAAGCATTTGGGATGTATGCGCAAAGCATTTACGATTGGATTACAAATTGGTTTGGTTGGCTATTCCTTATCATTGTCTTTGTTTTGGATGTATTTTTAATATTCTTAGCTTTTTCTAGATATGGGCGCTTTAAACTTGGTTCGGATGAAGAAGAACCAGAATTTTCCATGCTATCTTGGATTGGCATGTTATTTTCAGCAGGCCTTGGCGTTGGTATAGTCTTTTGGGGTGTTGCCGAACCTTTAACGCATTATCTCCATTCACCCTTCCCAGGAAAAATTGCAGATCACTCTGAAGAATCAGCACGTGTCGCGATGGGATATACATTTTTCCATTGGGGGATTTCACAATGGTCAATTTTTGCAATTTCAGGATTAATCGTTGCATACTTTCAATTTAGAAAACAACGTAACGGGCTTATTTCAACAGCTATGGAGCCCGTTTTTGGTGAAGCTTATAAACGTCCATTCAGGAATATTATTGATATATTAGCAATTATTGCAACCGTAATGGGAATTGCTACATCCATTGGTCTGGGGATTATGCAAATTGGTGGTGGATTAAACCATCTTTTTGATGTTCCTAATAATAATTCCACTAAAATCTTAATTACTATTTTGATGGTAGCCATATTTTTAGGCTCTTCATTAACTGGCTTAAATCACGGTGTAAAATGGTTAAGCAATTTTAATATCATATTAGGCGCGGTTTTACTCATATTTATTTTGGTTTTCGGTGATTTGAAGTTTATTCTTGAATCATACACACTAGCAATTTCTGATTATTTGCAGCATTTTATAGAATATAGTTTACGCGTAAATCCATACTCAGGAGATGATAGTTGGATTCAACAGTGGACTGTTTTCTATTGGGCTTGGGTAATTTCGTGGTCACCTTTTATTGGTGGCTTTGTAGCAAGAGTATCTCGAGGACGTACAATTAGAGAATTTGTCGTAGGTGTACTCATTATCCCTCCTCTAATTTCGTTTACATGGATTGCAGGTTTTGGCGGTACAGCTATTAAGCTTGCTTTAAATCATAACGACAAGCTTGTTCATATTGTCGATAAAGATTATACTGTTGCCTTGTTTGAATTATTATCACATTTTCCATTGTCGGAAGTCACTAGTTCCTTAGCCATTGTACTTATTTTCATCTTTATTGTAACAAGTGCTGATTCAACTACGCATATTGTTGCAGGTATGGCTACAGGTGGTGCTATCAATCCATCTTTAAAACATAAAGTCTTATGGGGTCTACTTATTGGGGCGATTTCAGTTGCTATGACAATTGCAGGTGGTCTTAAAAGTTTACAAACTGCATCAGTCATTACTGGTCTACCATTCTCTATCATTTTATTACTAATGATATTCTCACTCATGAGGGCTTTAAAAAGAGAACCCATCCATCATTTTAAAATGACATCAATTGATGATGAAAAAGATTACTCTATTTCATTAGAAGAGCGTGAAAAACAGGATGAACAAGAAAATCAGTAAAGCAGCTTTAATTGAGTAGCGCTATTATTCACTTTCTTTATTATTCTTTTGAACTATGACACAACGGGAGCGGGACAGAATTCATATTGAATTCGTTGTCCCACTCCCGTTTATCTATGTTTTAAAATAATATTCTCTTTTTTAATTTGCTATATATAATCATTTATGACAATGTAGCACTTGTAACATACCCATCTTTAACGTGAAAAACGATGTTTCCTTTTCCGACTTGATAACCGTACAAGCCATCTGTCTTACTTGTTTTGTTTTTAGATAATGGCGGCTGATAATTATAATTTTTTCCATACTTTTGTTTAATTTGATCTAAAGTAACAGTTCTGGAAGCAATTTTAAATTGTACGTTGTTTGCTTTATTTCCGTTAATTTGTTGAAATGTCTGATCGTATATTTTTTTAGTAGCAGTCTTAGATTCATATTTTTGATTTACCTTAATACCATTAAATGTAACGTTTCCAGCTTTTAAACCTCGATAAAATGAATTGCTAAGTACAAAGTCGCCACCCGATGCAGTATAACCATTATATTTATACCAGTAACTGTGTGCTGTTTGTGCCTTTGCTTCATTAGATACACCATTATGCTCTGTTACATTTAAACCTAAAATTGCACCTAAAGTAATACCACTTACGACAAATGCTTTTGCAAACCTTTTCATAATGTATCACACTCCTAATATAAAATAATAACGTGTTGCTACACTCAACATATAATATTTCATTAATTATTACAACTAACTATTAATAGGTAAAAATCTTTTAATGATTTTTATCAGTGCTCTATCAATCTTTATTTTGAAATTAAATGAAAGCGGGCTAACAAAATTGTTCAATGTTGTTAGCCCATTCATTGTCACTACCTATAACATCAATAAATAAGGGTTTTCGATATATTTAGCTAGTACTTTAAGAAAATCGGCCGCACCTGCACCATCTAAAATTTGATGATCAAATGTCAGACTTAAAGGAATTTTTGAAACTTGTTTAATGTTATCCGCTTCTAGCACGACTTCTTTAGTTAAAGCACCAACGCCTAGAATACCTGTTTCACCTAAATTTAAAATTGGTGTAAAGTATTCTATACCACTAGCACCCATATTAGTGATTGTAAATGTTGCTCCCTCTAATTGCACTGCTCCTGTGTTTCCTTCACGAATAGCTTCAGCCGATGATTTAATTTCATGGGCTAAAGTACCAATACTTTTTGTATCTGCATGATTAATCACTGGCACCATAAGGCCTTCGTCTAGAGACGTTGCGATTCCTAAATGGACATCTTCATACTCAGTTAATTCGCCTTGTTCATAACGTGCATTCATTGCTCCATATTCTTTAAGTGCAAGGACTACTGCTTTAGCTAATAATGCAGTAACAGTTAATTTAACATCTTGATCTGCTTGTTTAAGTTCCGTAGCTAATCTGTCTTTGAAATCTAGCAAGCGATCCGCATCAACCTTACGATGTAATGTTAATTGAGCAGTATTATTAAGACTTTGTCTCATATTTTGAGCAATACGTTGACGCATAGGATTCAATCCTTCACCAATCGCACTTGTATCCACAGTCTGTGTTGGAACACGACTTGTATCTTCATTAGATGTCGTATCACTAGCATAGTCGTATCCATTTGCTTCAACACGTTGAATATCTAGTTTTGTAATACGATGATTACCGCCCGTGCCTTTTATCTTGTTAATGTCTAATCCTTTATCCTCAGCCATATTACGTGCGAGCGGTGAGATAAAGATTCTTTCTCGTGATGCGCTTTTAGGCGAATTATCTTCATTATCGGAAGATTGTTGTGATGTATCTTTAACTTCTTGCGTTTCTTTTTCATGCTCGTTGTCTTCTTTTACTTTTTCTGATGCTAAATCATCTTCATCTTTATCAATAGCTTCCCCTTCTTCTCCAATTACACCTAATACCGCTTTAACTTCTGCATCTTCTCCGGCTTGCACTTTAATTTCTAACAATGTCCCACTCGCCGGCGCTTCAACATCGTTGGTTAATTTTTCAGAGCTTATTGTAACAATACTCTCTCCTTGTTTTACGGTGTCACCCTCTGATTTAAACCACTCTTCAACTGTTCCCTCTTTCATTGTCATTCCAAGCTTTGGCATAATAATATTTTCACTCATTGTGATACACCTCCTATGCGTTAGCCTTTTTTAAATCATCAATTAATTCAGATGCAATATTTAATACCTTATCAGCATTCGGCATATATGCCGCCTCTAAGTTCGCTGCAAATGGTACAGGAGTGTCTGGGGCAGTCACTTTCTTAATTGGACCATCTAAGTAATCAAATCCTACATCTCCAATCACTGAAGCAACGTCTCCAGCAATGTTACACTGTGGATTAGATTCGTCAATAACAATTAGGCGGCCCGTTTTCTTCACAGAATCTAAAACTGTCTCTTGATCCCACGGTGACACTGAGCGTAAATCGATGACCTCAACTGATACTTGGTCTTCTGCAAGTTTTTCAGCAGTTTCTTCTGCTACAGCTACCATTTTGCCAATAGCCACAATTGTTAAATCGTCACCTTCACGCGTCACATTGGCTTTACCAATTTCTATAGTATAAGGTTCTTCAGGAACATTACCTTTTTGTCCTAATAATGTTTTATCTTCTGAAAAGACAACAAGATTGTCCTCTTGAATAGCTGACATCAATAGACCTTTCGCATCATATGGATTAGATGGAACAACAACTTTAACTCCTGGAATTGCTGCAAACATATTATATAAAGACTGAGAGTGCTGTGCAGCAGCGCTTGCCCCTGCTCCATGAACAGTACGTACAACTAGTGGGATTTTGGCTTTTCCACCAAACATATATCTCATTTTTGCACCTTGATTTAAAATGGGATCTAAACCAAATCCGATAAAGTCGTTGAACATGAGTTCAGCAATTGGACGTAGCCCCGTCGCAGCAGCTCCTACTGCCGTGCTCAATGTAATGTGCTCAGCAATCGGTGTATCGATTACACGTTTACGACTATATTTTTTTGCGAGTCCTTTTGTTACACCAAATACACCACCGAATGTATCGTCATCTTTGATGTGGTCTACCTTTGCACCACCTGAGACATCAGTACCAATTAAAATGACATCCTCATCTTTTTCCATAGATTGGTCAATGGCTTCATTAATAGCACCCATAAATGTTAACTTGCGTTCTTCACTCATCGTAAAAACCTCCTTATGTGGTTAGGTCATTTGTTCTTATATCTTTTAATAAATATTCCAACCTTTTGATTTAAGCAAAAACATCTTTGTATAATGAATCCTCATCTGGTAATTCGCTTTCTTCAGCAAATTTCACAGCATCTTCTACCGCTTGCTCAGCTGCTTTTTCTATTTCATCTGCTTCTTTTTCAGTGAGCCAATTTTTTTCAATTGCTCTTTTTCTAAATTCAACTGTCGCATTTTTATCTGCATTACGATCATCTGGTGATTTTACTTTTTGCTCATCACCTTCAAAATGTCCATATTTACGATACGTATCACATTCAATTAACGTTGGTCCTTCACCTTTTTTAGCGCGTTCTACAGCCTCTTGTGTTGCTTTATATACTTCCACAACATCCATGCCATCAACACGTACACCCGGCATATTATAAGCCGCAGCACGCTCTGCAATTGTTTCAGAAGCACTTGCGTAGTCGTGTGTTGTTCCTTCAGCAAATTGGTTATTTTCACATATAAAAAGAACAGGTAAATCTAAAATTGAAGCAAAATTAAGTCCTTCATGGAAATTACCTTCATTTGCAGCACCATCACCAAAGAAACATACCGCAACATTATCTTTACCTTGATTGATGATTGAAATACTTGCGCCAATTGCTAACCCAAAACCACCACTGACAATACCATTCGCACCGAGCATTCCTTTGTCAATTTCTGCAACATGCATTGAGCCACCTTTACCGTGACCTAATCCGTCACGCTTGCCCATAATTTCTGCCATCATACCATTTAAATCGCATCCTTTTGCAATCGCATGACCATGACCACGGTGTGTACTTGTAATATAGTCATCATCACTTAATTGAGACATAACACCTGTTGCAACGGCTTCTTCACCTACATATAAGTGTACGAATCCTGGGATTCTACCATCACTAAAAATTTTGTGTACCTTTTCTTCAAAAAATCGAATTTCGTTCATCGTTTTATAAATCCAACGTGCTTGTTCTTTTTCCATTTTCATTGTCAATTCCTCCTATCTTTCATAGGTCATAAAGTTTAAAACTACATATGAATTGCAGAATCAAAAAATGCATCTGCACTCTCACCTATTGCTTCTAATAAAGCCGGGTGTGGTTGAATAATTTGAGAAAGTTCATGAATCGTACCCTCTGATGCTTTGACACTTAAAAGTTCTCCAATGATATCTGTAGCATGTGGTCCTACAATAAAAGCACCAAGAACCTCTCCATACTTTTTATCAACGACAAGTTTAATAAATCCTTCATTTTCTCCTTTAATTAACGCCTTTGCATTCCCTTGAAATGCTGATTGAGTCACTTTCACATCATAACCAGCCTCTTTAGCTTGCGCTTCTGATAACCCAACTGATGCTGCTTCAAGTCTTGTGTATATACAACGCGTAATATCTTCTTGACGCACAAGTGACGGCTGTTTGTTCATTATTGTTTCGACAACATGAATGCCATGCGCACTTGCTGCATGTGCAAGTTGATATCCTTTAATTAAATCTCCTATAGCATAGACATGTTTTTGACTCGTTTCATAATGTTCATTGACTTTAAAGAATTTACCATCCATTTCCAAATTTAAATTCTTTGCAACTTGCGTATTCGGTTGTCTACCTGTTGCAACAAGAAGGGTATCAAAGCTAACATCATCTTGCCCATCTAATATTATTTTCGATTCCTTAACTTGTTTTATCTTTGCTTTCGTCAGTATCTTAATACCTTGATTATCTAAATGTGCTTTTAACATTTCTCTAGTTTCGTTGATTTCAGTTAATAAAATGTCATCTGCAACTTCTATTATCGTAACTCTAACTCCAAGATCAGCCATTGAGGATGCGAGTTCTGTTGCAATCACACCCCCACCGATAACCGCTAACTGTTTTGGTAGCTTCTCTAAATCGAAAAATGTATCGGTTGTTTCATAATTGACTTGATCTAACCCATCAATTGGTGGAATGAACGGCTGACTGCCAGTTGCTAAAATGATATCTTTCGCTTGATACGTTTCATTGTTAACGTCCACTTTTAAGTTTTTAGAAATTCGTGCTTCCCCTTCAATATAAGCAACTTTATTTTTCTTTAACAACTGCTTCACGCCACCCGTAAGTGTTTGTACAACTTTCTTTTTACGTTGGACAAATTGAGTAAAATCAATTTTTAAGTCTTTCGTTGTGATACCCCAATCATTTGCAACTCGTATGTTGTGTGCTTTCTCGCCGTGTTCTAACAACGTTTTAGAGGGGATGCAACCTACATTTAAGCACGTGCCTCCAGCATTATTTTTTTCAATGACTGCAACATTTTTACCAAGTTGCGCACCACGTATTGCAGCTACATAGCCACCAGGTCCAGCTCCTATTACGATTAAGTCATATGATTTACTCATATAATAAATGCCTCCTTTCACCAATAGTACGTTGTGCCATCCCAATTTCATTTGCATGAGGAATAAGAAATTTTACATTTGTAAGCGCTTTCTTATTCCTTCAATTCCATTCTACTTCAAGTATTTTGAGTTTTCAAACAATTGTATGTTATTAATTATTAATACTTTATAAACTTTATAAATTACTGTTTATCTAACTCTTAAACTGATTTAAAAAAGTAATGATGTTTAAAGATTGTATAATTATAAAAAGACCTGTACATCAGCGTGTGATAAGACTATGATTAAAATGTAAAAAAGATTTTAGATAAAGGAAGATGGTGTCGTGGGAAGTACTGTTAAATATCGTAAGTTTATTCTACCTATTGTCGTTGGTTTAATTATCTGGGCATTGACACCTATTAAACCAGATGCCTTAAATGATCAAGCCTGGTATATGTTTGCTATTTTTGTGTCAACCATCATTGCTTGTATTACTCAACCTATGACTATAGGTGCCGTATCAATCATTGGGTTTACAATCATGATTTTGGTTGGAATTGTTGATACAAAAACTGCCGTTCAAGGCTTCGGTAATAGTAGTATTTGGCTTATTGCAATGGCCTTTTTCATTTCAAGAGGATTTGTAAAAACAGGGCTAGGTCGACGTATTGCTCTACAATTCGTTAAATTATTTGGAAAGAAAACGCTTGGTTTGGCTTATTCACTTGTTGGTGTTGATCTTATCTTAGCTCCTGCTACTCCAAGTAATACAGCACGTGCTGGTGGTATTATGTTTCCAATCATTAAGTCTTTGTCAGAGTCTTTTGGTTCATCGCCGAAAGATGGCTCTGAGAGAAAAATGGGTGCGTTTTTAATCTTTACTGAGTTCCAAGGTAATTTAATTACTTCGGCTATGTTTTTAACAGCTATGGCCGGTAACCCAATAGCGCAAAGTTTGGCTGAAAAAACGGCACACGTTCAAATTACATGGATGAATTGGTTTGTTGCTGCTATTATACCCGGATTAATTTCTCTCATCGTTGTCCCTTTCATTATTTATAAATTATACCCACCAACTGTTAAAGAAACGCCTAACGCTAAAAAATGGGCTACTGAACAACTAGAAGAAATGGGACATATGTCTATAGCCGAAAAAGTGATGGTTGGTATCTTTATCATTGCATTGGCTTTGTGGGTATTAGGAAGCTTCATTAATGTTGATGCCACGCTCACCGCATTTATTGCTTTAGCATTGTTATTATTAACAGGTGTATTAGCATGGTCAGATATTTTAAATGAAACAGGCGCATGGAATACACTCGTTTGGTTCTCAGTTCTTGTATTAATGGCAGAACAATTAAACAAGTTAGGCTTTATCCCTTGGTTAAGCAAACTCATTGCTCAAGGTTTGAATGGCTTTAGTTGGCCTATCGTTTTAGTTTTACTCATCTTGTTTTATTTCTACTCACATTATTTATTCGCAAGTGCAACAGCACATGTCAGCGCTATGTACGCTGCGTTACTCGGTGTTGCAGTCGCTTCGGGTGCACCGCCATTATTCAGTGCATTAATGTTAGGGTTCTTTGGTAACTTACTGGCATCAACAACACACTATAGTAGTGGACCAGCGCCTATATTATACGCAGCTGGCTATGTTACACAAAAGCGCTGGTGGACTATGAATATTGTACTTGGTATAGTCTATTTTATTATTTGGATTGGATTAGGTTCACTATGGATGAAACTCATTGGTATGATGTAAAGTTAGAATTTTAATTAAACTTCCGTTCATCAAATATATTGTAAGCTAACGTTTGAAACGTTAGCTTATTTTTTTGCATCATACTCCCATGATTAATATTTACTATATTCATTTTACTTTTTATTCAATTCAACTATGTTATTCTGTACATAGATTAACCAGTATCACTAGGGGTGCAATTCAATTTGCTGAGAGAAAGTCTACTTTCAACCCTTGAACCTGTTGGTTAGCACCAGCGTAGGAAAGTGAGCAATATTGATAACTGTTTCTTCATTCACTTTTTTACGCAATAATTAAATGGATGGAGGAATTTTTTATGGACAAATTAACAGTAGGTTTAGAATGGTTTTTAAATCCTGATCATATGCCATTAATCATAGGTATTGAAAAAGGATGGTTTAAAGAAGAATCATTAGAAATTGAGATGATTGAACCAAAAGAGCACTTTGATGCATTAGACGAGATTGAAAATGGTTCAATGGATATCGCGATTACTGAACCTATTCATCTGGTTCAAGATAGAGTTAAAGAACAAAACGTCATCGGGTTTGCGAGATATCTTCACACTAACGGCGGTATTATGTATAACAAAGATAAAAATATCGCTCGCCCCAAAGATTTAATCGGTAAGCGACTTCAATATCCTGGCGCTCCCGGTCCAGGTGGTATTGCCATGGCTAAAACGATGATTGAAGCAGATGGCGGCACATATAAAGAGGGTGACATCACACCAGTTAATCATAGCTTTTATCATACTGATGCACTTTTAACTGATAAAGCTGATGCTGCTACACTTATTTTCGAAAATTTTGAAATTCTTGAAGCTAAAAATCAAGGACTAAATGTAGATTATTTTCCACTAAAAAATTATAATGTACCTGATTTTTGTCAACTCATTTTCATTACTACACCTGAAGTATTAAATACGAGTGAGATCAAACTTAGAAAGTTTCTGAAGGTCATTCAAAAGGCCATTCATTACATCAATCATCATTTAGCAAGTGCAATTGAAATTTACTCAATGTATACTCGAACTGATATCTCTAACCAATTAAACAAAGATACAATTGAAGCAACAGCTAAATGTTTTACAAATGATTTGTCTATGAGTTCCGACTACTACAATGATTTACAGTTGTGGCTTAAAGAAGTCAATGATATTAAAGACACGATTAACCCAACTTTATATTTTACAAATCAACTACTATTCAGTCGATATACAAAATAAAAAATACACCTTCACTCTATTTAAACGTTGATGTACACATCAATAGTTAGAATCAATATCTAATTTAGAGAATGCACATTAAATAAAGTGAAGGTATATTTATTTTACAACTGGGTTTTTCTTAATTTGAACATATTGAGAAATACTATATAACACAATACCTATCCATATAAAAATAAAGGTAATCAATTGATCAGTGTTAAATGGCTCTTTAAAGACAAAGATACCTAAGATAAACATGATTGTCGGCCCTACATATTGAATGAAGCCAGTTAACGATAATGGAATTCGCTTAGCACCTGCTGAGAACAGAATCAATGGTATTGCTGTAATTGCACCTGAAAATAGTAGCCAAAATGATGATATATTTAATCCAAATGTTATGTGTTGTTGCTGCCATAGGTAAATAACATAGATTAAACCTGCTGGTGCAGTAACAATACATTCAATAGTGATGCTACTTATCGCATCGATATGCACAATCTTTTTTAGTAAACCATAAATACCAAAAGAAAATGCTAACAGAAGTGAAATAAATGGAAATTCACCGATTTTTATTGTCATATAAAGTACGCCTACTAATGCAAAGATGATGGCTAACCATTCGAATTTATTAAATCTCTCTTTTAAAAATATAAGCGCCAAGACGATACTCACTAGTGGGTTAATGTAGTAACCTAGGCTAGATTGTAGCACGTGACCATTAGATACTGCCCAAATAAATGTCCCCCAATTCACTGTAATAACATACCCTGCAACTATGATGGCAATAAGTTGTACGGGATGCGATACCAACTGATTAACATCTCTAAAAAAAAGCGTTCCGTTGATTTTTTCCTATAATGAGCACAAAAATCATAAATATCACTGAAAAAATAATTCGGAATGCCAAAATTTCAAAAGCGCCTATTTCATCAATTAAACGCCAATAAATGGGTAAAATCCCCCATAAAATATAAGCACCTAAAGCTAAAAATATTCCTTTTTTATACTCCGAAGACACCATTAACCCTCCCTCAATATAAGCGATTAAAAAATGAGACTCATTCCAACTCATTAACAGTTATGTAATCAAGTCTACTAATAAAACAGTAATATTTACACATATCTGTTTGCGCACAGCTTTTGATTTTATAATCAATCTTCATTAAAATAAGCACGTTTAATACTTGGTACATCAATTGTTTGAGACATATCTATAAAGTATTGTTTTTGCCACGCTTGTGTCTTTTGAGCGACACGATTTAAATCTTTCTCCCAAGTAGGATACACTCGAAAAGCCATTTTCCCTTTAGATTCATGATGTCTTAAAATACCTTTATGAAAAAGTACATGTTTTGGAAAAATAAACTGACCTACTTGAGAATCATCTATCACGTGTACAATTAATTTCCCAGGAAATGATTCGTAGTCAAATGCACGATTTTTCTTTGTTTTATCTTTTTCCCAAAGCGATAAAAAATATCCTTTTTTCTTTGTTGTTTTTTTAGCTAACCTACTTTTAAATACGTAGTCATTAATATTAAAATTGTATGCCTCATAAGACTGATTCCATTGTTCATCTCTTATAATTAATGATTGTTGTAAATTCATTATCTTTATGATGTGATTCAACAATCGAACTGAAGACTTCATCTTCATACTCCCCTTTATTTTCAGTCTCAAAGTTCAACACATCGACGCAAACTCTGAGATACTTTTATAATAAATATTTAAAATGGGCATATATTTATTCCCTTTGCTTTATTTTTAAACTACGATATCGATTAAGTGTCGCAATAAACTCCTGCTTTCTAGGTAGCGCTAAATGACCAGGATGACCATGATGATTTGATATAACATCTAATCCGTGTTTCTCAATCCGTTGATACAAACAATTGGTCAATTCTACAATCGTACTTTTGTCATCTAGCAATTCATTTTTTACATAACTTAACATCATCGCTAAACCTTGTGTTTGACTGTCATCGACAAGTTGCTCTAAGCCAGAAATATGAATAGTTTCCTTACCATACGTTACTACATTCAATCCTTTAGCTTTAAAGCGATCACGTTTCCCTTTTTGATTAAAACTCGCTCTCAACGGAATTCTTGATGGAATGTGACCGAACTGATTGTGAGAAGAAACCTTTCTTTGATAACCGTCTGACTGCGCAATGTCTTTAGCATGTTGCGTAACATCTTTCAACACATATTCATCCATCATCAATACTTGATCTGCCACATCAAAATAATCTCCCGAACCTCCAACGATTAGAATAGTCGACACGTTATGGTCGTCATATAATGCTTTTACCTTATTAGAAAAGGGTGTAATCGGCTCTTTTTCGGGAGCAATTAAACGTTGCATACGACCATCACGAATCATGAAATTCGTTGCAGATGTATCTTCATCAATGAGTAACAATGACGCTTGTGATTCTAAAGCTTCCATGACATTTGCAGCTTGAGACGTACTACCACTCGCATTTTCAGTTGAAAAATGTGTAGTATCTTTTTCACCTGGCAAATGATCAATAAATGGCTGGATATTAACATTTTGAATACTTCTTCCGTCTTCAGCACGAATTTTCATTGCATCTTGATTTGTAATCACATATTCTCTACCATCACCGGCAATATGATTATATACACCTCGTTCTAACGCTTCAAGTAATGTTGATTTACCATGATAACCGCCTCCAACTATTAATGTAATGCCTTTGGGAATGCCCATACCCTTAATAACTTTGCCACTCGATAGTTTCATTACAATCTCATATTGTTTGGGACTTTTAAATTCAATAGCGTTATTCATAGGTAGATCTGAAACACCACTTTTTCTTGGTAAAATAGCACCATTTGCTACAAATGCAACAAGGTCACGTTTTACTAACTGTTGTCTAATCTCCTCTTGATCCATCATTAATTCAACTTGTTGTTGCAATTGTGAACCATTAATGTTGCGATAACATAAGGCATTTTCTACTATTTGGGGCAATACATTAATAAATGTATGTCTTGCTATTCTACCTAATATGGTACGTCCTCGTGCTGGTAATCCAACTTCAATACGTGCCTCAATTTGATGATTCTTAATTACTACTGCGGTACGCTCTAAGATTTCTTGGCCACAACTATCAATTTGAATTTTACTTACTTTTTTATCTTGGGCTACTATTGATTGAATCTGCTTATGAAACACGCGCGTTAAGTAATCACTCACAGCCCGTTGTTTCAGTTCAGAATTTAATAAAGAATCAGGAAATTTTGCTTGTTGGCGATCTATAACGACACTCATCTTAGATGGTGGCGCAAATGGATCAGCTTGAATATGGTCAATACGTAGTTTAAATAAATTAAATTCGTATAGGTCTTTTATTTGCTTATACGCACCGTACTTTTGACCGTCTAACGATGTTAAAATCTGTTCAAGTGCTTGGGCACTTTTCATATTTTCAACCTCCAACGTTCATATATTATTACTTTTATTCTTGTACTTATTATCAAGTGTACTAAACGTTGACATTCCTACAAAAATATTTGAACTAAAAAATACTCCAAATTTTCAACTATACATTGAAAATTTGAAGTACTTCTCATTGTAATTATTCAGTTCTTGCTCCTGTACGCTCACGTAATTCATATTCTATTTCTTCTAAACTACGTCCGCGTGTTTCTGGTAAGAATTTAATTACGAACATCATCGCTAACACGCCTATGAACGCAAAAATTAAGAATACCCATTCTGTACTTAATGCATCACTTAATATTGGGAAGAATAATGACACGATAAGCGTTCCGATATTTAGCACAAGCGCTGAAATACCAGTAGCAGCGCCACGTGCGCGCATCGGGAATAATTCAGGTAGCATAACCCATAGAACAGGTCCCCAAGAAATCCCGAAGAATACGATAAATAATGATAAACAAACAATAATAATCCACGCTGATGAAGCGATTCCAATTGTCCAAATTAAGATTGCCATAATTAATAATGAGGCAATCATACCAATATTACCACCAACAAGTAATTTTTTACGATCAATCTTATCTACTACAAAAATGGCAACTATTGTTACAAGAACATTAATAGTTCCTATACCAACTGAACCTAATATAGACGCCGCTTCACCCAGTCCAGCCTTAGCAAAGATTGAAGATGAATAGAAAATGACCGCATTGATACCAATAAATTGTTGGAAAATAGCAAATATACAACCTACAATTAATATTCTACCTAACCATGGTGATTTAATGACTGTCCATGTTGATTCAGAGATAGCGTTAATTTCTTTCATTTCTTTAAGTTCTTTATCAATTTCGCTATCGTCATAGGTAATTTTCATCACTTGACGAGCAGCTTCTTCGTTTCTATTTTCAAGTAACCATCTTGGACTCTCAGGCATAAAATAAATACCCACGAGTAAAATAACCGATGGAACAACTGCTAATCCAAGCATCCAACGCCAACCCTCAATATCCGCAAATGCATAGTTGACTAAATATGCTGCTAAAATACCAATTGTAATCATTAGTTGATTAAGTGAACCTAGTGAACCACGATATTCTGTCGGCGCCATTTCACTTAAATAAACAGGTACTGTAGACATCGAACCACCCACTGCTAAACCAATAATTAAACGTCCAATAATTAATAATGCTAAATTGGTTGATGCAGCAAGAATCAGTGCCCCAATAATAAATACAATAGCGATGAGCATTACTAGACGTCGACGACCTAATTTATCGGCAAGTGGGCCACTGCTTCCTGCACCGACTATTGCGCCAATTAACATTGAAGACACAACGATACCCTCAGTTGTACTATTGAGAGGTATGTCTTTATGTATAAATAATAAAGCACCGGAAATCACACCATTATCATAACCATATAATAAGCCACCAAGTGCTCCCAAAATAAAGATTAAATACTTATTTGCTTTCATTCGTATCATTCCTTTTTCTATAGCTAGACTAATTATAATGCCTATATGAAAGCGTTTCAACATAATTTTATTAACATTTACTTATGAATGGTTATGATTTGATATTCAAGTCAAGTATAAATAAATATCATCATATTGCTTAAATTATCTATATCAATAACTTCACTAATCATAGCAATTTAAATATAATCATTGATTCTAGAAATACATATATAAATAAAACACCCTATCCGCTCACAATTTCTATCGACCAGATAAGGTGCCTTTGATTTTTCTTTATTTAATTATTGTTTATCTGTCACTTTTTCATTACGTACCATATCTTCAAACATGTTGTCCCAGAAATCTTCTAATTCTTCTTTAGAGATACGAACTTCTGATGTATCTGTACCAACGAAGTCACCATGGTCCCAATTATGTTTAACTGGTGTCACTTGCCATACTCCTTTTTGAACTTGATCTGTCGCAGACGTATGCGCTTGGTTCAATGGATATTGCCCAGAGATGACAGACACAAGTCCATCATTTTCTCTCCACGCTTTGTCTTTTACTTTACCAATCGTATTTGCAGTTAATGTATAGCCTATGTTCATATTGACATCTGCTTTTTGAGTACCATTTGGACCTGGTCTTGTAGATTCACCCTGATATGTTTTGTAAACAATATTGGGGTTTAAAGATGTTTTTTGATTTAAGATATCTGTACCCTCAGTAGTTAAATCATAGAATCCATTATCTTTTGTTGTCCATAATTTACTTTGTTTCACACGTTGAATATATTGAACTAATGTTTCGTCTTCTCTTTTTTTAAGTCCCCATTGACTTAAACCAACATCAACATGAGATAATTTATTACCTTTTGACCTTGCATAGTCATATGCTACTTGTCTAATAATTTCTTCATTACCTAATAAATCTGCAGCATGGGTGCCATTATGTGGTGTGGCAATAGTAGTAATAGACGATATCATATTATCTTGCCCACCTTTATATAACGGAGAAATGTCACCACCATGTTGTTTTTGGTATTCTACCTCTTCTGGACTACCATGACGTAATAACTCTTCAAGATAACGAATTGTTTGACCACCCATACTATGGCCAATGAGATGAATTTTTTGACCAGGCTTCCAATCTTTATAAGCACCGGCGTATGTTTTTCCGTAACGCTCGTGTCCATATTTTGCAGCATGTGCCGCACCATAGTCTACGCGTCCACCTTTAATGTAATAGTACAATTCTACAGCTCTATCATAATTACTGCCAAATGCACTTACACTTGCTTCCATCACGTTATAACCTTTAGCTCTATAATCTTGAATAATTTTGAGACGGTCACCACCCCAATAATTACCTTTTCCAGTAATGGGACCAGTTCCTGATGCATAACCATTAAATCCATGTACAAGAATAATAGGATCGTGATTTTTATATTCTTTTTGTGATGCTACTTTATTTGTTTGATCCTTTAATTCTTTGGATGCCTCTGTTGTCGCAGTATTTCTTGTTGTTGCCTGAGAATTTTTAGTGAGTGCTTTGATCCCTTTTCTAGAATCATCTTTTTCATTTTCAGGAGATTCTTTTGTGGAAAGATCTTTGTCTATGTCATCCACTTTAAGTTCTTTATCTGATGATGTTGTTGACTTTTCTTGATTTAAACGTTCATCTCCACGATTATTTCGAGTAACACCTTCATCTTTTGCTGTTATATGTTGCTCTAAAACGTTCTCAGATGCAGTATCCTCATTCGATTGCGTTGCATCTTTATTGTATTGATGATCTAATTTTCCATCTATTCTTGAAGATTTTTGAGCCTTTTCGATGCTCGATTGTTGGAGGTTAATTTTTTCTTGAGATTTTTCTTGGTCTATATTTTGATTTTCCTGTTGAACATTTTTTACATCTTTACTTTGTAACTGCTTTTGCTCGTTTGTAATATCTTGTTCACGTGATTCTTTCATTTTTGTTTGTTCAGATGTTGTTTTATCATCTTGTTGGGGTTGTACTAGGCTTTTTGCATTTTCATTTTTTCTAGTTTCTTCTTTTTTTGCATTTATACCTTTCGTTGTATGTTCCGCAACTTTTTTAGGATTTTGTTGATCATTCTTTGTCATGGATGTCTGAGGTTGATTGGATTGATTATCAATTTGTTTGCTTTCATTAGATTTAACGTCAGTACTAGGTGTCTCATGATATGAGTAGTCATTGTTATGTATTGTTGGATTTTTATCAATTGTTTCTGAATGGTAATTTTTATTATCTTTATTCTCAGGTTGTTGAATTTCTTGATCTTTGTGTTGCAGCTCAATAGAATGTGATGCACTTACTTCTGATTGTTCTTGATTTTCAAGTTGATTGGATTCAGCAGCATGTACTGAGCCTCCGCCAATAAATAACATCGATGCAACAATGATTGAAGACGCACCAACACTTAACTTTCGAATGCTATATGAATTCTTTTTATTTTTCATGTTTAAAGCACCTCTATCTTTTTTATATCATTTATAACCGTGACTTAAATGAAAAGATTAATAATTTCGCGCGGGATAATTTCTAAAATTCTTTGAATCCAGGCTTTCATCAATAAACTCCTCTCTCTTAGCTGAATAATTTAACAATTTATGAGAACAACACCAATTTTACACAATGAATATTAATCTATTATTAATTTCTTTTTACAACTATATAAACAACAATAAAATATGTACTTAAATTTAAACTTTTAAATACACACATATGCACTATCTCGATAGCAATTAGTCAATCGAACAACCTTTAAAGTTTAAAAAGACACTCAAACGATTTTCATATCGCTTAAGCGTCTTTTATAAATTTACACCATTATAATAATTGTGTGAGCGGCACCACTTCAAAGTTCAAACTATGTTTACTCATATGACATATTTGAATGAGCATTTTAAAATAATCCACTGAGGTAAATTGGACCTGTTTTTTTAAAAATCTTAAATTTTGTGTCACATCATAGCGGTCTAAACCATTCACTAATCCCTCACCAATGAGTTTTGTATAACTTTCTTTCTTAGTCCAAATTTCATAAAAATCTTTAAGTGTAGTCACTTGGTTAAATTCATTTGTTGTAAAATTCTTCGCCAAATATTTATAATCTAAGTCTTTCATTTCTTCGATATCAATACCAATAGGCTGATTATCTATTATACAAACGAGATAAGGATAACTATACGAAAGACTCACGTATATATGACAAGAAGTTCGTATCTCAACTTTACCCATAGTTGTGATGTGATACCCCCATTCTTTAGGAGTTAATCCAGCACATTGTTCAATAGCATACTGAATCAATACATCACCTAATTGGTGCATAAGTCGATCCTTTAAAAATTTATAGTGCATTCGTTCTGGCTTTTTCAACTGACGAGAACTTCTATTCAAAAGCAATTCTACTTCCTCTAAAGTTTCTGTCATCTTAGTAATATACAAATACATGATTCACCTCTAGTTGGCATCAAATTTTTCAAACAATAAGTGGTACCATTGTTGCAACCATTGGTAAGAAAGATGTGGCCATTCACCTTGTAATTCTTTCATTACTGTTTGAGTCATATTTGAATCTGTCACACCTGAAATTTGATTATCTCCATTACTATTAAGACCAATCAATTCATGCATACCTAATTCATGTAATTTCTGTTCAAACTCACTATCACTTACTACAGTCATTTCTGACCCTTTGGCATTGTCAATTACTTGTTTCATAGTTATTGAACGTGGTGCGTATACATGATAAATAATAGGTATTGCATTGGATCTTGCTAATTTAATAATATGGCGCGCTGTGACATCTATAAATGAAAATTCAACTTTAGCTTTCGATATACTTTCTCCTATAAACGGCATTTTTAATAAATCATGCATGACAATACTAAAACGATTAGTTGTTAAATTTTTCATATTTAATGGTCCGGTAGAAGCACTTGTCAGATTTCCTAATCTTATAATCTGAGCTGCTAGACCTTCATTAACCGCTTCTAACACTTTAATCTCGCTATAAAACTTACTTTTAGTGTATGGTGATGTAAATAACTGGCCTTTATATAGATCTTTTTCAGAAAATGAAATATCGTCTTGATGTGCTTTAAACACCGTACCTACACTTATCGTTGATATATAGATTAATTTCGCTTTTTTATCCTTAGCTAAATCAATTAATGATTGTGTACTTCTTACATTTACATCAAAAAATGTTTCATCATCACCAAAATGATCTGTACGTGCTCCGGCATGAATAATTGTATCAATGGCTGAATCGATAATGAGGTGATCAAGTTCTGATAAATCAGCTAAAACAATATCAATATGCTTCATTAATTTATCCACATGAGACATATCAAAATAACAATTTAAATTATTTTCCAAGTTAGTCTTAGCTTGATTGATATCATGACCTCTGACAATACATGTAATTTGATCAGCATTATCTTGCATTTCATCAATTAAATATGCGCCTAGGAACCCCGTTGCACCAGTTAGCAATACATGACCTAAAGATGATTGCGCTAGGTTTTGTGGTTTTAGTTGATATCGTCGTTCAACTAATGATTGTAATTGTGGTAGATGATCTGGTAATACTACTTCTGGTAGTGCTTGGCGTGTTTCTGTGTGATTAGCTATATAACGAACAGTTTTAAATTGATATACATCTTGCATTGTAATGTGTATGCCATTTGATTTTAGTTTTGATACTACCACCATTGCATCTAGTGATGTACCACCCATTTCAAAGAAGTCATCATCTATACTCATAGATGATACGTCCAACACTCCGCTAACGATTTGTGCTATTTCTCGTTCGATATTATTACGTGGTGCAGCAAATTTATTTTTGTGTACATTAGGTACAGGTAATTTTGACTCATCCACCTTATCATTTCCTGTTAATGGTATTTCGCTAATAGCTGTTAATGTCTTAGGAATCATGTATTTAGGCAAATATTGATTTAAATGTTGTGAAATATGATTTTCGTCTTCTTGACTTCCAACATAATAAGCATGTAGCACTTCACGATCACTTTGTTTAGCTAAAATAACAACGCTATCTGTCACAGTATCCACTGAATTAATGATATTTTCAATTTCACCTAGTTCAATGCGATAGCCATATACTTTAACTTGCTTGTCTATTCTACCAAGAAATTCAATTTGTCCATCTGGCATCAATCGTGCTAAATCACCACTTCGATAAAGTTGTCCTGGACCAAACGGGTTTTCAATAAATTTTTCCGCCGATAGTTCGGGTCTGTTTAAATATCCTGAAGTTAAACTTTCTCCTGCAATACATAATTCACCTGGAATACCAACGCCACATAGTTTACCGCCTGACATAATAAAAATATCAACATTAGCTAACGGTTTCCCAATCGGAATAGTCGATGGTATGGCGTCACCTTTTTTGTATATCCAACAAGATGCGATAACCGTATTTTCAGAAGGACCATATGCATTAACATACATATCACAATGCTTAGAGATATGCTGCACAAATGCTGGCGTACTTGTCGCACCTCCTGTAATTACTTTAGGAATGTAAAAATGATGCATCACATTATATACCTGTAGTGGAATAGATGCGATGGTGATATTTTCTTGTGAAATTAACTTTTCTAATAAATCTGTATTGGTCCGCTCAACTGATGTTGCAATGACAAGTGGATATCCATTTAATAAACTACAGTAGAAATCAGTTGCCGAAGCATCGAACACATAATTAGCGTACTGCAGATAGACTTCATCATCGGATAAATTGAGTCTTTTTGTCCAAGCACACACTAAATTTAATATATTACGTTGTTTCACTGATACTGCTTTAGGCTTTCCTGTTGTTCCAGATGTATAAATATGATACAAATCATCTTCCAAATTCCCTGCATATTCAATATTTAACCTTTTATTATTTTCAGTGTTATCAATATCTTCGATTTTAATTACTGGTATATGTGAGGATATTGTTTTTCCATATGTGACAACTGCTGCGACTTCAGCGTCTTTAATAATAAATTCAATCCGTTTATCGGGATAAGTGACGTCAATAGGTACATAAGAACCTCCAACTTTTAATACAGCAATCATACTAGCAACCATTTCAAAACTTCGTTCAGTTAAAAGGGCTACACGTTCCCATTTTTGAATGCCATTATGTATCAATGTTTGAGCTATACTATTAGAATAATCATCAAGTTCTTGATACGTCATCGATTGTCCATTCATTTTAAGTGCTACATCATCTGCTTTCGCTTTCATGACATCATGTAAAAGTTGCTGTATTGACTTATTTTTTGGCAAGTCTAAAGAACAATCATTCACATACTTGTCCAACCAAATTAATAAGTCATCATTTTCATCAATATCTTGAATTTTTAGGTTTTCGGTAGATATTACATGTTTAATAATCATTTGAAGTTGTTCAGCAATATGATGAATGGTCTCTTGTTTATATAAATCTGTATTATATTCAATATTAACAACATAGCCATCTTGATCTTCTTCAATAATAAATGACATATCAAATTTAGCTGTTGTTGACTGAGGTGGAATATGTGTCAGTTGACTATGTCCAAAATTCGCATGATTTGTTTCATTATTTTGAAGTACGAGCATCACATCAAATAACGGATTATGTGAAGCATCTCTTTCATCAACAAGATCATTGACTAAGCTTTCAAAAGGATATTCTTGATGTTCATATGCCCCTAGACACATCTCTTTCATCTCAGCCATCAATTGATCCCATGTCTTTTGATCATGTGGTCGACCACGATATACAAGTGTATTAGCAAACATACCTAACATATTTTCAGTATCGCGATGCGTACGCGCACTGATTACACTACCAATAGCGATATCGTCCTGACGTGTATATTTGTGCAATAATACCATGATTGCACTAGCAAAGAACATAAAGTCTGTCACTTGATGTTGTTCTATATAAGATTTCAATTGCTGTTTGATTTGACGATTGTAATGAAATGACAACATATTACCGTTGGTTGTTTTAATACTTGGTCTAGGATAATCCGTAGGCATGTTTAATATTGGAACCTGATTTTCAAATTGTTGTAACCAAAAGCGACGTTGTTTAGATAAATCTCTATGCACCATCCACTCACTATAATCTTTATACTGAAGCTTAAGTTCAGGTAATGATTTATCTTGATATAAAGCGTTCAAATCAGATAGTAAAATCGTGTTACTCATACCATCATTAATACTATGATGAGTATCCATAAATAAATAATCTTGTTGTGATCCATGTATATATTTAACTCGCATCTGACTTGGTTGTTCTAAATCAAACGGTTCCATAAATGATTGAATAATATCTTGCTCGTTCGTTAGAGATGTCGTTACCTCTTCAAAATCAGGTAAAACATGTGTTGCAATACGTTGTTTAACTTCATTGTCATCAATTACATATTGTGTTCGTAATATTTCATGACGTTCAATTAACTTAGATAATGCACGTTGCAATTGCATAACATTGAGTTCAGAAGATAATCTCCATAAGAATGGAATGTTATACACTGTGTCTTTAGGATTGACCTTCCATAATAGATACATACTTTTTTGAGACGCACTTAAATCATATTGATCCGATTCATTTGCTTTGGGAATCACATCATAGACATCATTTTGCAGTTCTTCAATTTGTTGTCCTAGTTGCTCTACAGTAGGAGATTTCATTAAATCACCTACTTTAAGACGTTTTTTCAACCTTTCTTCAATACTGTTTACAACTAATGTTGCTCTAAGAGAGTGTCCACCTAGTTCAAAGAAATTATCTTTAATACCTACCTGATCAATATGTAAAATCTCTTCGAAAATACGGCAAACAGTGCGTTCAATATCGTTACGAGGTTCTACATAATTTCTATTATTCTTTAGATTAATTTCAGGTAATGCACGCACATCTAATTTCCCATTCATCGTGATAGGTATACGATCCACCTTCATAAAATGCACAGGTATCATATATTCAGGTAATGTTCCACTTAAAATATCTTTTAATTGACCTGTTGATTTTAATTGCGATGCTTCATAATATGCCACTATTTGTTTATCTTGGTCTTGTTCCCGAACGATGACTACAGCTTTATTAATATCACGTATAGCTTCTAATGCTTTTTCAATTTCTGATAATTCTATTCTAAATCCACGTATTTTAACTTGCTTATCGATACGACTAATATAATCAATATTGCCATCTTCTTGAAGACGAACTAAATCACCGCTACGATAAAGCATTTCATTATTAAAAGGTGACTGAATAAAACGTTCAGCAGTAAGTTTAGGTTGATTTAAATAACCTTTTGCTAAACCTGCACCAGCAATGCACAATTCACCTGGAACACCTACACCACAAATACGTTCACCTTGCATGACATAAACTGTCGTTCCACTAATAGGTAAACCAATAGGTATACGTGAAGGCATCTCTTGTGGAATCGCAAAAGTTGTAGTAAATGTTGTATTCTCTGTCGGTCCATAACCATTGATTATTTGAGGATGACACTCACGTGAATTTAATAAGTGAACCCACTTAGCATTTAACACTTCCCCACCGATAAGCAAATAAGTTAAAGATTCTAATGCTTCGATACGTTCGCTGGCAATTTGATTAAATAAAGATGACGTTAACCACATCGTGTTGACTTTATTTTCAGTAATAGCTTGATCTAACAATTGAGGATTTAACAATGTATCTTTAGATGTAATGACTAACCGTCCACCATTCAATAATGGACCATATATTTCAAAGGTTGCTGCATCAAAAGCTACTGTTCCTGATAATAAGACGGCTGTATTTTCGTTTAATTCGACATAATTTGGATTGTGTACTAAGCGATCAATACCTCTATGTGGCACCAGTGTCCCTTTAGGTTTACCAGTCGTTCCTGATGTATAGATGACATAAGCGATATCTTCTGAACAATTAATGCCTCTCGGGTTATCAATCTCTTGTTCTCTTGAACCAACTATAAATTCTATATCAATTTGAGGTAAATCTGATTGAAATGATGTACGATATGTTAAAATCGCTTTAGGTTTTGCGTCCTCAACAATATATTTCATTCTTTCTTCAGGATAATCTGGATCAATTGGTATATAGCCTGCACCAGCTTTCAAGATGCCTAACATTCCAATAATCATCTCTAAGCTGCGTTCTGCTATTAACGCCACCATATCATTAGGTTCAATCTGATTATTTAAACGCAATTTATATGCTAAAAGATTCGCACATTGATTTAATTGATGATATGTCATCGATTGTTGTTCATATTGCAACGCAATACTATCTGGATGTTGGTGCACTTGACGTTCGAATCTTTCAACCACGGTTTTATAAGTGACCTCACTATAATTGATGTCATTGTTTTGAAAATTGATGTCGTTATATTTAGCTAAATCTGATTGATCACTGAGTTTTATATCTTTAATTAATAATGATGGATTTTGTGTAATTTGCATATAAATCCCATTAATTAATTTGACTAACGTATGTACAGTTAAATCATCATAAACGTTGTCATTATAAACTATATCAAAACCACCCTGTACATGAGGATAAAACTCTAAATCCGCTAATGATGATGCTTCATTGTATAGACGATGTATATGATGACATATATGATTAAGCTCAAATTGTTCTTGTACTTTTTCAATATGAATCATCGTTTCTACATCTGTTTGTACTGCTTTAGGTTGAACAACAAAAGACGCACCACACATTTGAAGCTCTTCAAGTAGTGCGGAACACTCATCCACCATATCTTTTACGGCGTCACTTTGACTAATACTTAAATTAAGTGGGGCAATGTCTGTGTTTAAAACCATCATATTCTCAGTATTTTTATTATCTGTCGAAAAATGGATGCCTAACGTCACATCAGAAGACTGACTTATAAAATGATGCGCTAAGTAAATACTTACAATCCACACATCAATGTCTAAAGATGGTAGTTCTGTATGCAAAGAACACATTTTTTTCTTTTCACATGTATTCTTAACAGGTATGTAAGCGTAATTATCACCGCCTGCATTCAATACGTTGAAGTGCTTTGATGGACACTCAGCTTGATTTTGATCCATCTTTTGGTTCATTTCTTTGATCCAATTATAAAAATCCGAGATACTATATTCACTTTTTAAAGAGTGGGTATAAGCGATATTTAATTGTTGCAAAAATGGAGTTAATTGACTTTCATTAAAAATAGTAGCGTGGAAATCTAAAAGTAGATAGGCTTCATCTAGAAATTGATAAATCTTAAAATTAAACAGAGGTAATTGATTGAAATGGTAGGAATTTAAATTACGTGTAAAGAATGCTTCTAAATCTATGCTTTGCGACATTTCATTAACTTCTTGAATTTCAATAAATGGAAAAAAATCTCTTAAATTTATCTTGAGTTGATTAAAATCATCTGTCACAAACTGTGTGCGCAACACAGGTTGATTTTGAACGACATCTAATAATGCATACATTAATCTATGTAACTCAATGTCGCGACTTAACTTTACCCAATATGTCACCCTGTGTTCTGAACTTGATTGATTTAAATGTTTAAAATAAAAGTACTTTTGAAAATATAGTGCTTCAATATTCATTAGAGTCCTTCTTTCATATTCATTCCCAAAATAACTCATAAACAACATACATCATATTTTCTAGCCATGATTTATATTAGTATACTCTCACTATAGAAAACAATTAGGAATATGAAAATTAACAAAATCTTAATAAATATAGTTTTTTTAAAATTACGAGCAATTTGGTACGAATTATACATTTCTAATTTAAAAAATTATTGTGAATTTGCATTATTAAAACGACTCACTGCAATGTAAAGTGACATGCCACCTAGCAGTAATAAAACAAACATATAAATCCCCATCTCCATTGAAGTTAAAAACACACCTAATATAATTCCAAATCTTGCAAGTAATTCAGCTAGGTTAAATCCTAAAGCATGCACTGCTGAATATGTCCCTCTCTTATGAGAAGGAACCATTTTAAAACGATTTTCTTCAAGAATTGGAGAATATACCATTTCACCTATCGTCGCTATAATCATAAATATGATAAGTAACGTAAAATCATTAAGATAAGTGAGGTTCGAATATCCAATCACATAAAAAATAATTCCAATCAATAGTGCTGTTTTAACATCCATTTTCATAACAATTTTTGAAATAAAATAGGTGAAAATGATAACAATAGTTGTATTCGTCATTAATAGAAGTGAATACATTTTAACGCCATTGATATGTAACGAAAACAATATCATCGGATCAAACTCTTGTTTTAAACGTACTGAAATGTATGATGATACAGATAACTCACCCATCGTTAAAATGCTAAATCCTATAATTAGAAGTAGATATGTTGTATCTTTAAATGCTGGTTTATAACTTTTTAATATTTGACCCACGGAGAATTGTTGCTCATTAGCATGATGTGTGTACGACTGATTCACTTGATTTAAATCTTTAGGCAACCATATGAAAAGTGCTATAAAAACCATAATGTAAATGGCAAATGCGATTAAAAACAACATAGATTTATGTGCTCCGTACATCAATCCACCTATGAGCGCACCAAGAGCAACAGCAATATTCGTCAGCCAATAACTTATCTTATAAATATATTGTTCAACTTCAGGTGTAATCGCATCCATAATAATCGTGTCCATTATAGGTTGCTGCATGCCTATTGTGATACTAAATATTGCGTAAGCGATGCAAAATAAAATGATCATATATGCTTGTTCAGAGATTGTAATCGCCATAATCACAAGCATCAAACTTAATATCGATTGATAACTTAGTGTTAATGTCTTTTTAGGTAATCGTTCAATAATATGACCTGATATTATTGATATGGGAAAATTTATCATAACTAGCGCAAATAAGAATAGCCCTGCAAAATGTTGATTGACCATATCTGTTAAATACAACGCAATAAATGGTAAAAATGCCGTGACTATAATATTTTGAAAAAAATCGCATATTAATCGGACTTTTAAAGTTGTACTTAATTGCTTCACATTCATCCTTCTTTCTCTGTTAAAACATATAATACTTTTTAAACCTTTAAAGAAAGTGATTAACCTCATATAAATTAAATGCAATTCAATTTTACATCACACATAATATATATAGTCTTTTTTATATTTAAATGCAAGTTTCATATTAAGTAAATTGATTTAAAAGTTGTTTCAATTTCTCATTAATCGATTTCATTTTAAATAAAAATATTTCATCGGTATATTTAAGTGGTGGATGGGGGCTTGAATTTAGAAATTATGATGGAAGTCATTTTTTATTTAACAACCGTTAGTCCGTTTGAATTTCCACTAAAAAGCTGAATAATAAGACATATATTCATAATGTCTTCATTGTCTCACTCTCTAAGCGTCGATACCCAAATTGCTTTGTCTATTGAAATACACTCTGTTAATGCCCAGAAGTTCACCGCTGTCTTTACATTATAAAAAACCTGGAACATCAATTTGTGTCCCAGGTTCATCCCATAATTCAGTCTCTCTTATACAGTTTTTTGAATAATTAATGATTTTTTTCTTCTTTTATGAATAACGCTAAGATAAATCCAATAATGATTAATACTGTAGTAAAAATAAATGCAACATCTATACCATGTACTGTTGCTTCTTGTGTTAGTTTCATTTTTGACATTGTCGAGTGTGAAGCTGTATACTGTTTTGCCACTATTGATAAAATTGTCACACTAATCGCTGTACCCATAGCACCTGCAATGATGCGTAAGGAATTCATAATTGCTGTACCATGTGAGACATCATCTGACTCAAGTGCATTCAGTCCAACTGTATTAAGAGGCATCACTAATAATCCTAATGCGATCATCCGTATAGTATAAACGAGAATCACAAACCAGTATGGTGTTCCTGTAGTAAGGAACGAATATAAGAATGTCATACTAATGAGTAAGATAAAACCAGGTATCACAAGCACTTTAATACCATGTTTATCAAAAATTTTTCCTGTATAAACCATCGTTAATCCATTAATGACCGCGCCTGGAAGTACGACAACCCCCGATAATAATGCGGATTGACCTAAACCTGTTTGAATATAAATAGGTATGAGTAACGCAGGACTTACCATTGTAATATATACTAGCATTGAAGAAACAGCTGAAAGTGTGAACACTTTATTTTTAAACACACGCATATTTAACAATGGATGTTTTAATTTAAGCTGACGCGTTGTAAAAATTATGATAATGGCTATACCGAGAACAAATGTCACAATGACAGGTAGAGAGGTGATACCAAACGTACTCACGCTACTAAATGCGAATAATATCAGACCAAAACCAAAAGTGGAATAAACTACAGAAATTTTATCAAGAATAATATCTTTTGTTTTTGTATTATTTTCTACGAAGAAGAAACCTAAAATAAAAGCCACAGCAGCAATTGCTGAAACAAGATAAAAAGGCATTCTCCAACTAAATAAATCTACGAATAATCCAGTTAACGTTGGACCAATTGCAGGCGCACTTTGTACAACCACACCTGCCAATCCCATCGCAAACCCACGTTGTTCAGCAGGAAACAGTGTAAATACTGTAAACTGCATCAAAGGCAAAAGAATGCCGGCACCAATCGCTTGGATAATACGAGATATCATTAAAATTGTAAACGTAGGTGAAAATGCCGCTACAATAGATCCTATAAGAAAAATAGCCATTGAGAAAATATATAGATGACGTGTCGAATATTTATCCATTAAAAAGGCAGTGAGTGGAATCATAATACCGTTAACAAGCATAAATCCCGTAATTAACCATTGTGCTGTTGTTTCTGTGATGTTCAGTCCTTTGATGATTGCTGGTAGTGCAGTGTTTAAAATAGTTTGATTGAGCATAGACACAAAAGCACTAATGAGCATTACCGTAACGATAGCATTACGTTTAGAAGTCGTCATCGAAATGTTAGACATAGAATGGTACTCCTTTCAAAATGAAGTTGCAGACACCAAACTTAAGATTGTGTGGAAGACTATTACAGAAACAATTGGTAGGTATAACATGAATGGTAGTCTTACTTGAACATTAACAAGAATTATTACTACATTGTGAAATATATCCTAGAAGTCTTATATAAGTACTTAACTGTATAAAATGATTAAAAATTAACAGAAGTAAAATAAAATTCGTATCGAATACGATGAACTACGCTTTTCAATAGATTGAGTTAAACCTTGTTATAATAACATTTTAGTTCTATCATCATATGTGAATACATAAAAATACCCGAGACGTTTGATGATGTCTCGGATATTAATCATATATTACTATTTTATATATCTACATTCCTTTTCAAGTCCCAACTTACTAGCGTCATCATTTACACAACACTACATAATAACAAAACGCTTTTCGTTAAACTTAATCCTCTCGTTGTTGTTCATGATATTCAACTTTATTTATATGATATAAAACCTGAAAATTTCTCAACAACTGCTATGTCATAATCATCTTGAGGGATTACTAACTTCCTTTATTTATCCTTTTGTGCTCTCTGCCATTCCTCAGCCAAGAATAATAGAGCCACAATACCTATAATAATAACGCCAATCAGTTTCATATGTATAATATCGGCTTGATACATATAGACAAGACTTGCAATTACCCCAACAGGTACAATAAAGCCTAAATATTTTATTTCCCGTACGCGATAAAAAGTAATGAATAGCAAGCAAAACAGCGTATATAATGACTGGTAATATGTTCTGTAGATGAATCATAAAATTGTATCCCTCCATAAACATTCATTGAATTGTCTTGCGCATCTATTGTCTATCTTAACGTATTTAAAATGGTTATTCATTCTTCTTTAAATAGTGAATGAATTCTAATACTATTTGTTGTTTTGACTTTTCTTTATTTACAATCGCTATAAAATTTACTACATAATCAAATGGTTTACCTAGGGTTACTGACTCTATGAGTTCATTATCTAAAAACGGTTCCTTTTCAAGCATTAACGCTGAAACGATACCTACACCTAAACCTTCAGCAACTGTTCGCATAAGAACAATTGGATTAGTGGTTTTAAAAATAATCTTCAGTGGATGGTGCGTTTCTTCAAATTTCTTCAAGTGATGTTGGTAAAACTCACGATCATATAGTACAAAAGGATATTGTTGAATTTCTTCCAAATTAACATATTCTTTGAAAGTTAATTTAGACTTTTTAGGAACAATCAATCTAAAATGAGAGGTTAAGTTAAGTGAGTGTTGTGATATTTGACTATCTTCATCCTCTCGTTCTGTAACACCTATCAGACCAATATCAATGTCACCATGATTAACCAACATTTTTATTCTATCTTTATCAGCTTCAATGACTTCAACATCAACATTAGGATGGTTATCTTTAAATTGAGATAAAGCTCTGGGTAGTATTTTATGAAAGAGAGTTGGAATCGTACCAACTCTAAGTGTCCCTTTAATATTTGTCCTCATCATAGCTATTTCTGATAATAGTGCATCTTTAGACTCCAGTATTTCTAATATAAACGGTATTAAACGGTTTCCTGCTTCTGTTAAAGTAGTTCCTTTTCTAGAACGTGAAAATAATTTATATCCTAATTCTTTTTCTAAATTAGTGAGAGATTGACTCATTGCAGATTGGCTAATATGTATGCTTTCACTCGCTTGAATCATTGATTCCAATTCATATAGCTTTTTTACGTATGCTAACTGTTCAAAGTTCATAATTCTCTCCTTCTTATATAAGCTTTACTTATATTATATTAATTAATTCTAATTATACATTAGTATACCCGATATATATAATAGATGTTATGACAACATTAAGTACGTAGAATTTCATTATATTGAGGAGGAATAGCATGTCGAATCAATCAACGAATAACGGTTTGTGGACAAAAGACTTTATATCTATTACTTTCATTAACTTATTCATGTATTTAATTCATTACATGTTGGTCGTAACGATCACTGAATATACTATTGATAAATATCATGCCTCTGAAAGTATAGGTGGATTAGCAGCAGGTATATTTATTATTGGTATGCTAGCTGGACGTTTAGGTTCTGGTAGAATTATAGATCACTTACAACCTAAAAAGGTCTTACTTTACGGCGTCATCTTTTCAATTATTGCGATAGCATTATACTTCACTATCACAAGCTTATGGATTCTTATGTTGATTCGATTTATTCATGGTATAGCCTTTGGATTCTCATCAACGGCAACAGGAACCATTTCATCTCGAATCATCCCAGAGAATCGAAAAGGTGAAGGTATTGGTTATTATGGATTAAGTGTAACACTTGCTTCTGCTATTGGCCCTTTTATTGGATTAGTATTTAATAACCATTTAGGGTTTAAATCTATCTTTGCTATCAGTCTATTAAGTATTCTTATAGCATTTGTATTAAGTATTTTTATTAAAAAACTACCCGTACTCAATAATAATATCGAAGCTAAAGATCAACCAAGTGGTATACACGCTTACCTACAAAAAGAAGCACTACCTATTTCTTTGGTGGTCATTTTAATTGGTGTCGCTTATTCTAGTGTCTTATCATTTTTATCTATTTACTCTGAAAAAATCAATCTCGTTACTACATCAAGTTTCTTCTTCATTGTCTTTGCGATTGTTACGTTTATCACACGCCCATTTACAGGTAAAATTTATGACAATTATGGTGAAAACAAAGTAATGTATCCAGTTTTACTGAGCTTTACATTTGGACTTATTATTCTCGGCTTTACTCATACAAGCATGATTTTACTTATTGCAGCTGCATTCATCGGCTTTGGTTATGGCACTATCGTACCTACTGCTCAAGCAATTGCAATTCAACAATCACCTGCAAATAAAATGGGCTTAGCAACGTCAACATTCTATATCTTTGCAGATTTCGGTGCAGGTATGGGGCCATTTATTTTAGGTATCATCATACCATTTATTGGTTATCGTCATTTATATATGGCAATGGGGATGCTTGTTATCATAGCACTTATTCTGTATTACTACGTTCACGGTAGAATGCACAAAAATCCATTCAATTAATGAGAATATTGAAATTAATCCAAACAATTTATAATTAAAACACCGTATAAATTTATTAAATAGCCACTTAGAGTTAAAAGTTAAAATCTCTAAGTGGTTATACTATTAAAATATGATAACTTCATTTTTTCATTCAAATTATATTAATATCAAGTTTGTATAATAAACAAAGAAATATATGCTAACACTTAAATATAAGCACAGTGTTTTTTGCAATACACAATATATAGTATTATCATATTATTATAAAATATTTAATAGAGGTGATATTGTTGAGTGAATTTTTAGCTGCAATAGTCGGAGGCATTTTTACTTTAGCAGGTACATTTATAGCACTTTGGTTCCAATTTAGAAAAGAGGATAAAGATAAAAGTAAAGATTATCATAACGATCAAGTTAGTTCTTTAGATGTTACAGCTTATAAAGCTGCAAAAGTAAGAAATAACTACTTAAATTTCGAGACTTCTAACTTTAGTAAAGAAAATACAATGGAAATTTATCAAGATATTGAAACAGATTTTAAATCTCTTGATACCCATGTTCAAAACCTAATTTCTCTAATGAGTCATCATAGCGATCAATCGAATACAATAATACAAAAATTATTAGGTAGCTATGAACCAGTCGAAAATCAATATAACAAACTTAAAGTAGCTTATAAGATTTATCATCATCAATATAATACACCGGATTTTGATAAAAATGGCATCACTTTCTCTAAAAGAAAGCTAGACATCGAAATAGATCAATTTATAGATAAATTAGAAGCATTTGCTAAAACCGAATATGCTAATCACCAACTATATAAACCAACACTAAATCCTACTGTAGATAAATCCGACGCAATTTATAAAAAATATTAACTTCATCAAACTTTGTCATATGAGACCAACACATGAAACATTATAAGACAGAAAGCAATATTCATTAATAATGCTTATACAAACAAATTTTCCTTTATGTTTTGAGCTTATTTATCTTTTTCGATTTTATAATTTTTACAAATTTTTCAGCTATTTAACCAGAAACATGTTTACAATATCTTAGTTACCACTACATTTTGCTTTTAGTATGTATACTAACACTAAAAACTAGGAGTACCATAACTATAACTAGCTATGGTACTCCTAGCGACAATTTCAATATTTACGCTCTATCTTTACATGTTATTCTTCAGGATATTTAGCTCTTACTTCAGAGATAACACTATCCATACTCATATTTGATTTAATTCCTACACTTGCAATAAAGCTTCCTTCAACGATTGGCGCTTCCATTTTAACAATTTTGTGGTCACCTTCGTACATTTCTAAAGCTGTGTCTAAATTCATGCCTGCTGAACCGATGTCATAGAAACAAAGCGCATCATTTTCAAGTTCATTAATTACAGAGACGATTTGATCAAATGATGTACCGATTTCATCGTCACTTAAGCCACCAACGGCAATAAGGTCAACACCACCGTCAGTCATTTGATTGATTAATTGTTTAACACCTTCTGCGATTTTATGACTATGACTTACTACTACTATAGATGTCATGACTTACTCTCCTCCTATAATTGCATTAAGAATATAAACACTACTTTGTGCACCAGGATCAATATAACCTTTTGAAGCTTCGTTAAAATATGATGCACGGCCTTTAGTAGCTACCATATCTTTGGTTTCATTAGCAAATGATTGTAGTTTATCAAGATTTACTGTTTCATCTTTTTCAACAGCTTCTCTCGCACGTTCGATAACATCATACATCGTTTTTTCATTTAATTCGACTTTACCACGTTGTTGAATGCCATCAGCAAACGCTTTAAGTACCTCTTTAAGATTATCATGATCAATTTCATCATTCACTGCACTCGCCATTTTGATAAAACCAAACCCGTATAATGGTCCAGAAGCACCACCTACGTTAGACATTAATGTCATACCTGTTGATTTAAATAGCGCTTGCATACTTTGATCATCTATTTTTTCTTTTAAGTGTTCGAAACCTCTGACCATATTTACACCATGATCTCCATCACCGATAGCTCTGTCTAAATCAGTCAGTTCACTTTCTTTTTCTTTAAAAGTATTTTCTAAATCTAATAAGCGTGCTTTGATATCTGCTACATTCATTCTCTAAGTCACCTCAAAATTTAATATATATTTATTACTTATTGAATTTTAAAATTAGAAATATTTACTTGCTGTAGGTGCAGCTAAAGCTTCACTCACTTCTTCACTGAAGGGGAGTACAGTAATAGAGAAGCCTTGCATATCTAAAGCTGTCATATAGTCACCTACATACCATTGTTTAACATCAATATCATTCTGATTGAATTGCTCATCTAAATATTTAGTAACTATATTTAATTCTGATAGTGGCGTACCACCCATACCATTAACCATTACGATTAAAGGTTTTTTCTCAATTTCTTTGTACAACTGATCGAGTAAACGTTCAACAATCACGTTGATGGGTTGTACGTCTTCACGATGTAAACCTTTTTCACCGTGAATACCGATACCAATTTCCATTTGATTGTCTTCAATATCGAAACCATTTTTACCAGTTGTGGGCACCATTGGAGGCGTTAATGCCATACCAATACTTTTAATATCTGGTAAAAGTGCCTCAACTTTAGATTTGATTTCATCAAGTGCAACACCTTTTTCAGCTAGGTATCCAGCATATTTATGCACAAACACTGTACCCGCTACACCACGGCGTTTTTCTGGGTCAGAAATAGCAATATCATCTCTGACGATAACACTTTCAACTTTAATATCTTCCATTTGAGCCATTTCTTGAGCCATTTCAAAGTTCATAACGTCTCCTGCATAGTTTTTAATGACAAGTAGAACACCGTCACCATTGTCCACAGCTTTAATGGCATCTAATATTTTATCAGGTGTAGGTGAAGTGAAGATTTCTCCACATACAGCTGCATCGAGCATGCCTTCTGCTACAAATCCTGCATGTGCAGGTTCATGACCACTACCGCCACCAGAAACGAGTGCAACACCTGATTGTTTTTTATGCTTTCTAACAACAATAGTGTCAGATACAACTTCAACATCGTTGTTTGAAACTGTAATTCCATCGAGCATATCTTTTAAAATTGTGTTTTTATCTTGAATTAACTTTTTCATTCAAAGCGACTCCTTTTAGTTGAACTGACTTTTAGATAAATCGTTAACAGTTAAAATTGCGTCTGCGATTTCATCAGCAGTGATTTTATCACTTAAGTTAGCAAACGTATCGTTTGGTGTTAATGCACGTTCACCTACTTGAACTAATTCTTCATAACTTGTGTTTTCAATGTGAAGACCTTCTAATGTTGTTGGCATATTGATATTATCGAAGAATGTTTTGTATTTCATGAATTTTTCAGTTGGCGCATTTTCAAGTACTAATTGTACTAAAATACCGTATGCCACTTTTTCACCATGAGTTAAGTGGTGGATGTCTCCTTCTAAAGCTGTGAATCCATTATGAATTGCGTGTGCACCTGCTAGTCCGCCGTTTTCAAATCCTAAACCTGAAAGTAATGTATTGGCTTCAATCACAGCATCTACTTGTGGTGTCACGATATGTTTTTCTACAGAAGTATAAGCACTATAACCATATTCAAAAATAACTTCTTCACATTTTTGAGCGATTGCTAAACTTGCTAATGTAGGTTTGCCATAGAACATGTTTTGTCCTTGTCTACGAAGTGTAGATTCAACTTCGATTAATGTTGCTAAACCATCACTCATACCTGATGCAAATAAACGTACAGGTGCTTGTGCAACAATTTCAGAATCTACGATAACTGTATCAGGGTTTTTAGGGTAGAATTCATAACCACTAAATGATCCATCTTCGTTATAAATAACAGATACTGCTGCTGTTGGTGCATCCATTGATGCTGTAGACGCAAAATCGATGACGCTTGCTTTAAGTTCAAATGCCACAGCTTTACCTGTATCTAACGCTTTACCTCCACCTAAACCAATAACAACGTCAATATTTTTTTCTTTATATTGTTTAGCTATACGTTGAATTTCTTCTTCAGAAGATTCTCCTTTAAATACTTCATATTCAAAATCAACGTTGTTATTTGCTGAGAAACTTTCTTTTATTTTTTCTTCAGTAATATTCCAAACTACTTCGTCTGCAATAATCAACGCATGACTACCAAGACGTTCTGTTTCTTCAGCGATAGAGCTAACAATACCTTTCCCTTGTACATATCTTCCAGGTGATTGATAAATAAATTTAGACATAAGTATTCCTCCAAAACATCTTTTATATTTATATTAAAAAATAAGATTTAAAATGAAATAATGTAATCTCATTCCCCTAATCTTAATTTTTAATAAGCATGGATCATACTGTCTCTCATCTCTCAATTCCTAGTATACGCTTTCAAAAATTTTTTTAAAGGATTATCCATCGAAAATTTAATAGAATTTGATTAAATTGTTGTTAATTCTTTTAAAAATTCATTAAAAAGCGCATGGTTAGTGCATTATGACAATTTATTTAAAATTATATTTACATTGCATGAATATATTTTTAATTATAAATTAACTGTCGATTTCAAACCCTAAATCTTCAATCATGCGATAATCTTCCTCATTCGGTTGACCACCTGTAATTAAGTAATCTCCTACAAAAATTGAATTAGCCGCTTTCAATGCGAGTGGTTGTAATGAACGAAGATTTACCTCCCGTCCACCTGCAATTCGAATTTCTTTTGTTGGATTGATTAACCTAAACATCGCTATAATTCTTAAACATTTCATTGGTGACAATAAATCTAATCCACCGAATTTAGTTCCTTTAATAGGATGTAAAAAATTAATAGGAATGCTGTCAGCATCGATGGCGCTTAAAGCAAATGCCATATCAATAATGTCCTCATTTGACTCTCCCATACCACATATCACCCCTGAACAAGGAGAAATATGATTATCTTTCATCATTTCAACCGTATTCACTCTATCCTCATATGTATGTGTAGTTACTACTTCATCGTGATAACGCTCACTCGTATTTAAATTATGATTATAACGATCGACACCAGCAGTCTTTAATTTTTTAGCTTGTTCTTCTTTCGTTAATCCTAAGCATGCACAAATCTTTAGTTGTGGGTGTACCTTTTTAATATCTTCTACTGTTTCACAAATATGATCGACTTCTCTGTTACTAGGTCCTCTACCACTCATAACGATACAATATGTACCGATTTGATTTTCAGTGGCCACTTGAGCACCTTCTTTAATTTGGTCCTGTTCAACAAGTGCATAACGTTGCTTTTCTTTCATTTTTACAGATTGCCCACAGTACCCACAATCTTCTGCACAGATACCACTTTTAGCATTTAATATCATATTAAGCTTAACTTTTTTACCGTAGTAATGTTTTCTCACTGTATAGGCTTCATTTAATAAATCAAATGTATCAATTTCAGCATTTTCGAAAATAGATATTGCTTCATCTTTTGATAATGATTTTTGATTTAACACACGTTGGGCTAGGTTTAATGTCATAATCTTTAACTCCTTTTTCTTAAAAATTAGCATTTTCAAATCATCCGATTGCAAATTGTAAACTTTTACCTATTATAAGTTTACATTAATCTAGATACGATTGAAAATATTTATAAAAAAAGGATGAAACAACGCGTACATTGTTTCATCCTCGCAATGGTATAACACGGAATTAAAGTACTCCATGTAAATATAACTTTATTAATTATTAAAATGTCTGCACACAATACAATCATTATGTGCAAAACTTTCTTTTACTAATAGAAGTTTAGTATTTAATGTCAGGAATTATTTTACTTCACCCGTTTTAGGATTAAATTGTTTAATTGATGCCTTTCGTAATGTATCTTTTTCATTCTTACTTATTTGGTAATTGTTATGATAAAGTGTAGATTCCCAACTTCCATACATTGGATTAGGGAAAATAATATACTTTGTGCCAAAATCTTTTTCATGTTTCTGCACGAGTTTCTCACGTTCTTTAGCAGTAGATTTTTTAGGATCTGTAAAATCTAACAAATTGTCACCAAATAACATCACTAACTTATGATTTTTTTCGACTTGTTGACGTCGTGATGCTTTACTTTTATCGTTTTTCCCTTTTAGTAAAATATGATTATCTTTCGCTTGCGGTAGTCCAATATTTTTTAAATTTTCCTTTGTAGCTTTAAAATCTTTTTCTTTATCACGGTCAGAAATATAGTAAATATCGATACCTTTTTTGTCAGCATATTTTAAAAATGATTTGGCACCATACACAGGTTTTGCCTTCGCTGCTGCAACCCATTCATGCCATCCTTCTGGAAAAGATGTATCGTGCATAGAAGCATATCCTTGATATGGTGAATTATCAAGCACTGTTTCATCTAAGTCTAAAGCTATAGCAAGTTTTTTCTTACCTTTATGCTTTTTAATATGTTCATCTAACTGATATTTCGCAGTATTGTATCCCTGTAGATAAAGTGCCTTCGCTTCGGCAGAATTTTGATACCATGAGACAGCCATTACATTTTGTTCACCAAGGTTGGGGTCATTTTGATGTTGTGTCGTATGATTATGGTTATCTTTAGTATGGGATTCACATGCATATGTATGAATTGGTGCTGAAATTGTAACTGTCGATGCTAGTGTAACTATTGCAATGTACTTTGATAATTTATTCATTGATTCACCTCATTAAAATAATTGAAAATTACAAATTTTAGTATATAGTAATTTTATTACAAAATGAATCATAAAATTTTTTTACAAAAAATTACATATCAATTAAAATATCAAAACTCATCGTAAAATTGCATATGGGTCTTCTCACTTTTATAATATTCCATTCTATCTTTTAGTGTCCCAGTATGTAATTCAATTTTATGTCCATCCGGATCTGTAAAATATATCGACTTTTTGTCTTTAATGTCTCTTGGTCGCCCTTTTAAAATATTTACTTGATTCTCTTTAAGCCATTGAATCCACTTTTGAAAATCTTCTTCATCTATGGAGAAAGCAACGTGTGTATAGGAATGGTTTATTTCATTCCTTGGTATATTTTTTCTTGATTCAGTGCAATCCAAGTATGACCAATAGTTGAATATGCTGTCGTTCTACCAGATACTAATAATTTACCTTGTAAAATATCTTTATAAAATTGTATAGAGGTATTTAAATCACTTACTGAAAAACAAATATGATTAACACTTGTTATTTCCATTTATACACTCCTTATATTAGTGAAGTAAAATTTAATATCATGCGTAAAAAAAACCTGTAACCGAACGAATGATCACAGGATGTGCTGATATATGATTAAATAATTAATTTAGATAGTGATCCACGTGTTCAAGTCTATAGTGTGAATCTTTCGCTTTCTCTTCTTCAAATTCCTTTTTAGTTAATGGAGATAAATGTTCAATCTTGTAATGTAATTTTTTCGCAAACGCTTCAACTTCATTTTGATTGTCAGCTGTTACAAACATCGTTAATACATTATCATCAACAATATCTTTATGGTGTTGATAATTCAACTTATACACTTTCATCTTACTGTTCCTCCTATTATACTAATATGCCCTTTTTACTTTGAATGACCTTCAATTTAACTAAAATAATCCACTGAGAGCTTAAATTTCATGTAAGTTGTGGTTTATTGTAAGAGATGTTTCTAAATATAATAAAGAACAAGTGATTAATCAATATAATTTTACAATTATTTTGAGAATTCACTAATAATATAAAGAAGTAACTACAGTTTATTCAACTAACATACCTCTTACATTTCGATTCTAACCTACCGTCATTATATAAAATGTGTTAAATTCACTTTAATTGAATTTTCTAAATTCTTTAAAGTTGGTTTTAACTTAAACATAAACCTTTTTGACAAATTTCACACTATTCAAATCCAATGTTAATAAAAAGTTCATTGATTTATTAATAAAAAATTACAATTTTTGAGATAAGTTGAAAACTTCAAGGAAACGCTTACAATAAAATTGTAATTCATTCACAAGGAGTTGTTATTGATGAAAAATTTACGTAACAGAAGCTTTTTAACTTTATTAGACTTTTCACGACAAGAGGTAGAATTTTTATTAACACTCTCCGAAGATTTGAAGCATGCCAAATATATCGGCACTGAAAAGCCTATGCTAAAAAATAAAAATATCGCACTTCTTTTTGAAAAAGATTCAACTAGAACACGTTGCGCATTCGAAGTTGCCGCACATGATCAAGGTGCACACGTCACTTATCTTGGACCTACAGGTTCTCAAATGGGTAAAAAAGAGACTGCTAAAGATACAGCACGTGTACTTGGTGGTATGTATGATGGTATTGAGTACCGAGGGTTCTCTCAACGTACTGTAGAAACATTAGCACAATATTCAGGTGTTCCGGTATGGAATGGATTAACCGATGAAGATCACCCTACACAAGTGCTTGCTGACTTTTTAACTGCTAAAGAGGTATTGAAAAAAGAGTATGCTGATATCAACTTCACTTATGTTGGCGATGGACGTAACAATGTTGCTAACGCATTAATGCAAGGTGCTGCCATTATGGGTATGAATTTCCATCTTGTTTGTCCTAAAGAACTCAATCCGACAGAGGAATTATTAAATCGTTGCGAACGTATTGCGGCGGAAAATGGCGGTAACATTTTAATAACAGATGATATTGATAAAGGCGTGAAAGATTCTAATGTTATTTATACAGATGTTTGGGTATCAATGGGCGAACCTGATGAAGTATGGCAAGAACGCCTTAAACTTTTAAAACCATATCAAGTTAACCAAGCACTATTAGAAAAAACAGGAAATCCAAATGTTATTTTTGAACATTGTTTACCTTCTTTCCACAATGCAGAAACTAAAATTGGTCAACAAATTTATGAAAAATATGGCATTAGTGAAATGGAAGTCACTGATGATGTCTTCGAAAGCAAAGCTTCTGTAGTATTCCAAGAAGCTGAGAATAGAATGCATACAATTAAAGCAGTCATGGTAGCAACTTTAGGAGAATTCTAAATTATAGAAGGAAGTGAGTGAAATGGCTAAAATTGTAGTAGCTTTAGGTGGAAACGCTTTAGGAAAATCACCACAAGAACAACTTGAATTAGTAAAAAATACAGCTAAATCCCTAGTAGGATTAATTACTAAAGGTCACGAAATTGTAATCAGTCACGGTAATGGACCACAAGTAGGAAGTATTAACCTTGGCCTGAATTATGCAGCTGAACACGATCAAGGTCCTGCTTTTCCATTTGCTGAATGTGGCGCTATGAGTCAAGCCTACATCGGCTATCAACTTCAAGAAAGTTTACAAAATGAACTTCATTCAATGGGCATAGATAAGCAAGTTGTCACACTAGTTACTCAAGTAGAAGTTGATGAAGGCGACCCAGCTTTTAATAGTCCTAGTAAACCCATCGGTCTGTTCTACACTAAAGAAGAAGCTCATCGTATTCAACAGGAAAAAGGTTATCAATTTGTAGAAGATGCTGGTCGAGGTTACCGTCGCGTCGTACCATCACCACAACCAATATCTATTATCGAACTGAAAAGTATTAAAACTCTAATAGAAAATGACACACTTGTCATCGCTGCAGGTGGAGGTGGTATACCAGTCATTCGTGAGCAGCACGATAGCTTTAAAGGTATAGATGCCGTCATTGATAAAGACAAAACAAGTGCATTATTAGGTGCTGATATTCATTGTGATCAACTCATTATTTTAACAGCGATTGATTATGTTTATATCAACTATCATACTGACCAACAGCAAGCACTTAAAACAACAAATATAGATACGCTTAAAACATATATTGAAGAAGAACAATTCGCCAAAGGCAGCATGCTACCTAAAATTGAATCTGCCATCTCCTTTATTGAAAATAATCCTAACGGTAGCGTGCTCATCACATCATTAAGCCAATTAGATGCAGCACTAGAAGGTAAAATTGGCACACTCATTACAAAATAGCATTTTAACGCATAAGTAGAAATTAATTTAAACATATTCATACAGTGCATCCTGTTATCCCACTCCTCTCCATTTCAAGCAGGGTGCACTTCCTTAATCAATCATGTAAAATACTAACCAAATTCAATTGATAGGCTTTTATTTTAGGTTAACTGTCGAAGGAGATGAAACCGTTGGAACAAGCGATCAATGATAATAAAAAGAAAAAACGTTTTAACTTTAGAATGCCAGGTGCATTTATGATTCTCTTTATCCTAACAGTTGTCGCAGTTATAGCAACTTGGATAATCCCCGCGGGTGCATACTCAAAACTTTCATATGAACCTTCATCCCAAGAATTAAAAATTGTCAATCCTCATCATCAGGTAAAAAAAGTTCCTGGAACACAAAAAGAACTTGATCGATTAGGCGTTAAAATCAAAATAGAACAATTTAAATCTGGTGCAATTAATAAACCCGTTTCAATTCCTAATACTTACGAACGTTTAAAACAACATCCAGCTGGTCTTGATCAAATTACCAGTAGCATGGTTAAAGGAACCATCGAAGCCGTCGATATTATGGTCTTTATACTTGTTCTAGGTGGATTGATTGGCGTTGTTCAAGCGAGTGGGTCATTTGAATCAGGATTGTTAGCACTTACTCAAAAGACGAAAGGCCACGAATTTATGCTTATCGCCTTTGTCTCCATACTTATGATTATAGGCGGAACGCTATGTGGCATTGAAGAGGAAGCTGTAGCGTTCTATCCTGTACTCGTTCCAATATTTATTGCGCTCGGATATGATTCTATTGTCTCAGTCGGTGCAATTTTCTTAGCAAGCTCTGTGGGTAGTACATTCTCAACAATCAACCCATTCTCAGTCGTCATTGCTTCTAATGCAGCAGGAACAACTTTTACTGATGGTCTTTATTGGAGAATAGGCGCTTGTATCATCGGTGCCATATTTGTTATTAGTTATTTATTCTGGTATTGTAAAAAAATTAAAAAAGATCCTAAATCCTCTTATTCTTATGAAGACAAAGCAGCATTTGAAAAACAGTGGTCTGTGCTCCATGATGACGGTTCTTCTGAGTTTACATTACGTAAAAAGATTATTCTTACGCTTTTCGTCCTACCATTCCCTATTATGGTTTGGGGCGTCATGACACAAGGATGGTGGTTCCCAGTCATGACATCTGCATTCTTGATCTTTACCATTGTCATCATGTTTATTGCTGGAACAGGACAATATGGTTTAGGCGAAAAAGGCACTGTAGATGCATTCGTTAATGGCGCTTCAAGTTTAGTAGGTGTATCTTTAATCATTGGTTTAGCTCGAGGAATCAACTTAGTGCTGAATAAAGGAATGATTTCTGACACAATCTTGCACTTTTCATCATCTATCGTACAACATATGAGTGGGCCTTTATTTATCATTGTTCTGCTCTTTATCTTTTTCTGTTTAGGATTTATCGTGCCGTCCTCATCAGGATTAGCAGTACTATCTATGCCTATCTTTGCGCCATTAGCTGATACAGTAGGTATACCACGATTTGTTATTGTTACAACATATCAATTCGGTCAGTATGCAATGTTGTTCTTAGCGCCTACTGGACTTGTAATGGCAACACTTCAAATGTTAAACATGCGCTACTCACACTGGTTACGTTTCGTATGGCCTGTTGTCGCGTTTGTTTTAATATTTGGTGGAGGCATACTAATTACACAAGTTTTAATATACTCATAATCCTTTAACAGTGGAAAAAGATTTACCTATTCATAGTTATATCTTTTAGAAATGACGAAAAAAAGAACGCCTAGGACATTAATAGTCTTCCTAGGCGTTCTTAGCATATGAGCAGTCGATGCTTAAATAAAAAAGTTCTATATTCAAATTTTACATGCATGGGACGGTTCATTGTTGAAATAATCTAACTCATTCAATACGTATGCTCTCCCACTTCTTTATTAATCTTAACAAAAGCCGTACGGGTTTAACTATATTCTAACATTCATTTTAAATATGTGATGATGTAAAACGGTCAATGACATCTTCTATTGCTTTATCCCAAAATGCATAATCGTGATGACCTGGCGCTTTTTTAAATTGATATGAAATACCTTTTTCATCTAAATAGTTCACAAAATCAATATTACCTTGATACAATTCATCTTCAGTTCCACAAGTAATATATAGTTGTGGTAACGTTTGTCCATTGTCTATTGCTTGTTCAACTAAATAGTATGGATCAAAAGATGTCCCCGCGACATGTTGCGTATTACCTACAATCGCTTCTGGAGTAAAATCATACCATTGATATTGACCAATCATAGAAACATCATATGGCGCTGAAAGCATAGCGGCTTTTGAGAAACGATAACTTTGCGTTAATGCAAATTTGATTGCACCATAACCTCCCATAGAGTGACCTGCTATAAAATTATCTTCTCTCTTTTTAGACAATGGAAATATTTGATGAACATAATCATAAACTTCTAGTATATAGTCATAATAACTATGTCCATAAGCCATATTTGAATAGAAACTATGATCAGCATTAGGCATCACCACTGCTAGTTGGTGGGTATTCGCATAGCGTTCTATACTCGTATATCTCATATAAGAGGAAGTATCACTTGATAAACCATGTAGCAATAACATAGTTTTTAATGGTTTCGCATTTTCATTTGTATCAAAGTAACTTTTATCTTCTGGAAGAATGACATTAATCGTTTGATGCATTCCTAAAGTTTTAGATAAATAATTTAATGTAATATGAGCCATAATGTTGGATCACTCCTCCCTGTGTAAAAAATTAAATTACTTACGTAGCTGGATCTAGCTTTTTCTCTAATAAACGTAATAAAACATCTATAAGTATGACAATGATAACGATAGGTATGGCACCTGCTAGAATGAATAGTGTTCCATCAGTTGCATTTGTACCTCTAATCACAATATCACCTAATGTTGGTGCACCAATAAATGAACCTACAGCTACGACACCAATAGCTACAACAAGGGCAATCCGAATACCACCTATAATAACTGAAAGTGACAGAGGTAACTCAATCATAGTTAATACTTGGTTACGCGTCATACCCATCCCTTTTCCAGCATCTTTAATATTTGGGTCAACTTCATTAATTCCTGTATACGTATTTTTAATAATAGGAAGCAAGGCATATAAGAACACAGTAAAAATGACTGTATTCATACCGAGTCCCATACTAAGCATTAATATCGCTAACATAGCAATAACCGGAACAGTTTGAATAATATTCGCAATAGTGATAATGACACCTGATAATTTACCAAATCGTGCAATGATGATACCAAGAGGTATGCCCACTAAACATGCTAGTAAAACACCGTAAACAGACATTAACAAATGATTAACAAACAATTCCCATAGGTAGCCAAAGTTCATTTGATAGTAGTGAACGAGTTGTTGTATTAAATTCCCTTCCATGTTTATTGACCACCTTTCTGTTTATGTTTTTTATTGTCATCGTCTTCAAAATAATGATGTTTTTTCAAGAAGTCCTCTGCAACTGTTGCAGGCTCTTTCCCTTTACCATCAGCTTGATAATTTAATTCTTGCATTTGTTCTGTTGATATCTTACCTTCTAATTTTTTAACAATCGGTTTGAGCTCTGGCTTCTCTTTTAACAATTGATCTGATGCAAGTGGACTAGCATCGTATGGTGGGAAGAATCGACGATCATCTTTCAACACTTTTAAATCATATGCTGAAATACGTCCATCTGTAGAATAACCTACGGCAACGTCTAATTTGCCAGAACTAAGTGCATCGTAAACCAGACCAATTTGCATAGGTCTTACCGTACCGAAACTATAGCCATATTCTTTTTTAAATGCTGGATAACCGTCACCTTTACGGTCCATCCATGAACTATCCATACCTACTCTTAAATCTTTAGCATGCTTTTCTAAGTCTGAAACAGTTTCTAAATGATATTTCTTAGCTGTCTCTTTTGTTACTATCAATGCATATGTGTTTTCAAAACCATATGAATTGAAGAAGGTTTGATTGTATTTCTTTTTAAACCCTTCTTGAGTCGCTTTCATGGCCTTTTTAGGATCTTTAATCGGATCTTCTTTCAACGCCCCTGTTAAGTCAGTGCCTGTATAACGCGTACCTGACATATTAGCTTGGCCACTTGTGACAGCATTATGTTGAATCGTACTTGAACCTAAATTATTAATTAAGGTAGGTTTAATTTCACCTTTTGTATCATGTTCAATAAGTAATCTCAGCATGTGCGATATAATTTGTGATTCACTTGTTCCTAAACTTGTGATTCTAACATCGTCATCTGAATGACTATTTTTTAAACCGGGTAAGTTACATCCAGATAACACTGTTAGACATAATACTAAAACAATTAGATATTTTTTATAATTCTTCATATTATCCTCCTTCAATGATTATCTGGAAACTTTTAATCCTTTAGGTACAACCCATTTTTCAATCAGTGATAAAACATAATCTACAATAAGTGCAATAGCAGTGACAAGAATAGTTGCAGTAATAATCATACTCGGTTCAAATAGCGCTAATCCGTTAAAGATAAAATCACCTAAACCACCAGCACCAACATAACTTGCCAATGTTGCCCAACTAATAACGTAGACAGAAGACAGTCTAATTCCACTAAGTATTAATGGTAATGCGAGTGGCAACTCCACATCTTTCATCAATTGAAAATTAGTCATTCCCATACTACGTCCTGCTTCTCTAAGGTTGGAATCTATATTTTGAATGCCTATAATCGTATTATTTAAAATTGGTAATAATACATATAAAAATAACGCTATAATTGCAGGTGTTTTTCCTACACCAAATAATGGAATCATTAAAGCTAATACCGCTAATGTAGGTATCGTTTGTAAAACGCCAGCTATCGTCAATGACACTTTCGAAAGCTTTTCCTTTTTAGATAATAAAATGCCTAAAGGAACCGCTACGATCATTGCAATAACCAATGCCACTATCGATATGTACAAATGTTCGAATGTCTTTGCAAATAACATACCACTATGTTCCGAAATAAACTTTATCATGGTGTCTCAACTCCTGTGGATTCGGGTTCAACAATCCCAGAATGATTATCATTGTTATCCGATTCTAACTCTCCCCAGATACTGTCATAAACAATGTCTACAAGGTTAGCTCGAGTGACAAGGCCTAATAATGTTTTATTATCACTGTCAACAACGGGTACATTACGTACATTACGTTTAAGAATTGTACGAACAGAATCTTGTAACTTACTATCAATACGTACTCTATAAATATCTCGTTGCATCGTATCTATAAGTTCTTTATGATGTCTTAATCCTTCGTTAATATCTTCAATATCTAAATAACCCAATAAATGCTCATCATTGCCGACAACAAATATCGTATCGACTCTTTTCTCTCTCATAATATTCACCGCATCATTAAGAGAACGGTCAACATGTACTGTCACGGGTTTAATCATCGCATCTTTAACTGTACGGATATTAGGTCTATCTTGAATTAAGCGATTCTGACCAATAAAGTCTTTAACGAAATCATTCGCTGGACTACGTAAAATATTATCTGGCGTGTCATATTGAACCACCTGTCCATTTGTCATAATACATATTTTATCTGCAAGTTTGATTGCTTCATCCATATCATGTGTAACAAAAATGAATGTCTTTCCTAATTGTTGTTGTAATTTTTTGACTAAGTCTTGTAATGTATCTCTTGTGATTGGATCGAGTGCACCAAACGGTTCATCCATTAAAATAATATCTTGTTCAGCTGCGAGTGCTCTTACAACACCAATACGTTGTTGTTGACCACCTGATAATTCTGAAGGATATCGATCTAAATATTCTTCTGGTAAATCTACTAAGCGTATAAGTTCTTTCGCTTTCTCATCCTTTTTCTCTTGTGACCATTTTAATAACTTTGGTACGAGAACAATATTCTCTTTCACTGTCATATGTGGCATTAAGCCGATTTGTTGTATGACATAACCGATACTGCGACGAAGCTCAACCGGATTAAGCTCTTTGATATTTTTACCGTCAATGGTAATTTCTCCCTCTGTAGATTCAATCATACGATTAATCATTCTAAGGGCAGTTGTTTTACCGCTACCACTTGTCCCAATAAATGCAATAAAGTCTCCTGATTCAATGTCTATGGTCATATTATCTACAGCTTTTTTACCACCTGCATAGACCTTTGATAAGTTTTTAATACTTAACATATGTCCATTCCTTTCTATAGGTAATTCAATTTGTTAAAAAATAAGGACTCATTGTGATGTTATACAAAGTAAACTAAGTAAGAACAAGGCACAAAAGAGTCCTTAAATCATATTCATCTAAATTCTAAGTTGTATTACTCTTTGCTTTTTGGCTTTTTCTTGATGCCGATACGATGACCTATATATTGAGATGTCGTCTCCACATTTTCTATATTATAATAGCGTTCGATGTTATTCAAAATGTCGTTCGGAAATGCTGAAGGTCTTCCTGAAGTCGTATCAATGCCCATCAGCATCACTTCATATGTTGCACATAAATCATCATCTGCATTAAACATTTCCATTAGGACATGTAATCGTTTGCTATCATAATCGTGAAGATGTACTTTAACAATGACATCTTCATTTTCTTTCATTTCATTAAGAAACATGACATGATTTTCTAAGGTGAATACGGTATATTGATAAGATTGAATGGCATCAATAGTTAAGCCTAAATGACCTAACCAATCATCTGTTGTATCACTGAAAATTCGGTTATACATTGCATCATTTAGGTGCCCGTTATGGTCTACCCAATCACGATGCACTTTTGTGTGAAACACATACTGTTGATTCATCATTATAACTCCGCTGCTCCGTTAGACTTTTTCATCGCTTTACTATCACTTGGCCAATATTGTTCGGCTAATTCTTTCACTTTAATTAGAAATTCGTTTCTTTTTTGATCAAGTTCAGACATTGTATATCCTTGAGAAGATGCTTCACTACCATTTACTACTTTATGATATAAGTCATCTGTCAGTTCGGGCGCGATGAGTTTTGTCCAAGGTTTTTTTAAAGCTGGCCCAAATTGTTTTAACATATGACGCATACCACCTTCACCACCTGCCAAGTGGAACGTCATAAATGGACCATATTGTGCATAACGTAAACCTGCTGCATGAGTAAACGCCTTATCAACTTCCTCTGTTGTTGCAATACCATCATTAACTATGTGCAATGATTCACGCCATAATGCTTCCATAAGACGATCTGCAATATGTCCTTCTATTTCATGACGCACATGTAAAACATCCATACCAATACTTTCATAAATCTGTTCGGCTTTAACTGTGGTTTCTTCAGATGTTTGCTTACCTGGCACAATTTCGACTAATGGCAATATATATACCGGGTGAAATGGATGGGCAACAACTAATCGTTCAGGATGTGATAAGTTAGTTTGTAATTCTGAAGGCATAATTCCTGATGTACTTGAACCAATTGTTGCTTCAGGTTGCGCATAAAAATCAATCTCTTTTAATACAGCGTCTTTAATTTCTTCTACTTCTGGTACATTTTCTTGAATATGATCCGCATCTTTGACCGCTTCTTCTAAATGTGGTGTAAATGTTAAGTTTTGAATTGATGCATTTTCAGCAAGGCCCATTTGCTCTGCGTAAGGCCAATTTTGTTTAACTTGTGTCAACATGCGTTCATATGCACCTTCACTTGGATCAGTAGCAATCACTTCATGACCATGCGCAAGCATTCTAGTAATCCATCCACTACCAATTACACCTGTTCCAACAACTGCGAATTTCATTATTTGTCTCCTTTACCATGAGGATTTCTAAGATTAAATTTTTCTCTTGCTTCAGCAGGTGTAAGTGGCTCAATGTCGAGCTCTGCTAAAATTCTTTTTGCCTCTTCTACCAATGCTTCATTCGTTGCTTTTACACCTTTTCTTAAATAAATATTATCTTCTAATCCAACACGAACATTTCCTCCACGTTGCGCAACTTCTCTTACAGTTGGGAGTTGCATCTTACCAATGCCAAATGCTGACCAATGTGCATTTTCTGGTATACGTGATTTAAGATATTCTATTGTTTCAGGATCATTTTCTGCACCCCAAGGAATACCTAAACAAAATTGGAACATAGGGTCTCCATCAATTAATCCTTCTTCTATCATTTGTTTGGCAAAACTCACATGACCTGTATCAAAACATTCAAGCTCAGGCTTGACTCCCGCATCTTTAACCATTTGTGCTTGTTTACGTAACCACGATGCAGGGCTTAAGTATATTGCATCTCCCATATTGACACTGCCACAATCTAATGTACACATTTCTGGTAATAAGTCACCAATAGGTTTAAAACGTTCTTCTGGTGTTTGAATCCAAGTTCCTTCTCCACCTGTCTCTGGATGTTCTAGACTTGGAATGAAGTCTCCACCGCCACCAGATGTCACATTAATGACGATATCTTCATCAGCTTCTCTGATTAATCTAACTGTTTCAGCATACAGTTCTGGATCATGACTTACTCCTCCAGTTTCAGGATCTCTTACATGAATATGTGCGACAGTTGCTCCTGCTCGTGCACATTTAATTGCTGAATCTGCAAGTTCTTGTGGTGTAACTGGTACGTTCTCATTTTTTTGTATTGTATCTCCAGCGCCAGTAATAGCTGCTGTTAAAACAACTTTTTGCATCATTAACACCTCTAAAAGTTTTATTTTTTATGACATTGATTACTATACCAACTAGTCGGTTTAGTTTCAACTGACTTTACACAAAAAAGAACAGCGCGATGTACGAGACATCACCCTGCTCTATGGATATAGCTTATTTAATTTTTTTCTATTTGCATCTTTAAACGTTTAATAACTTTCTCTCTCATTTCTTCATCTATAGCACTAATTCCGAATATTTCCGACAACCATAAACCATCGACAGCTAAACGAATAATGGTAGCATCTACCTCATCTAACCCGTCGTGTGTAATTTGATATTGCCATTCTTGATATGAGGTCTTTAATGGTGATAATAAACTTCTATTAGTCCCTTGCGCCGCTAGCATTCCAGAAGTAATAGGCGCATTATCCGTACGATGTGCTCTTGTCGCTTCTATAAATGCGTTGAGCCATTGCCCTTTTTTGTTCTTTTCATTACCGATATGTTGGTTCACGTTATCTCTGTACAAATTATTGGCATAGTTAACCAGCTCTTTGATGAGTTCATCTTTACTTTTAAAATGATAAAATAAACCACCTTTACTTATTCCAGCCCTTTGAGCTACAGCATCCAACGTGAGATAATCAGCACCTTTTTCATTAATAATAGCTGCGGCCGATTCTAATATTAATTGTCTTTTGGAAGTTCTAGGCATTTCGTCACCTTCTTTATCGAATTCTAAATAATATATAATTGTATTTATTTAACACTTTTTCAACACCCATACTTATCGAGTGTATTTATTTTATAAACAACTTTTCTTAAATTCAACTTTATTAACATGAATTGTATTTATTAATAACGATTTACTTATTACTATATGTCACAAACATATAAAAAGTAAACTTATCATATAATATATGTTCCTCTGTCAACGTCGGTTAATTATGAAAAAATATTAAGTAGCTCCATTCCGTTGCTTAATACTTTTTTATTCACTTATAAAAATCCAAAAAAAGAGAGAGCGATTTCGCCCTCTCTTTTTTGTGTAGTAGTACTATTAAATTTTATCTCACTAACAATTAATATACTTATTAATAAAATGATGTATTTAAAAATTATAATAATCTTGAAATATAATTATTAAGAAATTCGCAGTTATATCATTTATTAACTCAGCCTTATTGTACGTGGGACGATTTTTTAGCAGTCATAAAGTATACAATAATACCAATAATGAAACCAATAAGTGCTGGAACAATCCATCCCATACCAATGTTAAAGAATGGGAGATAATTTTCACCAAATCCAATGATTGTTTGTGCAAATTTTGTATTAACAAAGAACTCTGGACTTGCTTTCACACCATCTACAAATGCCGCCACCATTGTAAATAATGTTGTAAATCGATAGACAATTTTAGAATGTTTAAATAATGGACTAAGTAATGCTAATAAAATTAAAGTAATCGCTAAAGGATAAATGAACATCAACACTGGTGTTGAATACATAATAATTTTTGTTAAACCTACATTAGCAAATATACAAGCTAATATACTCACCCCAGTAGCTAACCAAAGATAGTTAGATTTAGGGAATAACTCTGTAAATGTTTCCGAAAAGGCTGTGATCAATCCTATTGCTGTTTTCAGACATGCCACAATGATGATTAGTGACAAAATAATAATTCCGTAATCCCCTAAATAATGTTGTGCAATCTGAGCAAGCGCAATACCACCATTTTCACTTACTTTAAAACGACCTAAACTCATCGTACCCATTAAAGCTAATAAAGTATAAATAACGCCCATAGCTATAATACTAATCGTACCTGATTTTAAAGTTTCTTTAGCGATTGTATTCGGATTAGTAATCCCCAACTTTTTAATTGTAGTAACAATGATAATACCAAATGCTAATGATGCCAAAGCGTCTAATGTATTATATCCATCGATAAACCCTTTGAGTAACACGCTATTGCTATAATCAGCACTTACTGGCGCATGACTAATTCCACCCATAGGACGGATAAATGCAAGCACAACAACAATTCCAAGCAAGATGAGAAAGACCGGATTTAAGAATTTTCCAATATAGTCTAATATTTTAGAAGGTTTACGCGAAAATAACCACGCTACTCCGAAGAATAAAATACTAAAAATAGGCAACAACGCTTGGGCCGTACCAGATGAAATAAATGGTGAAAATGCTATTTCAAATGACGTCGTCGCAAGTCTTGGCAACGCAAAAAACGGACCTATAACAAGATACAAGCCAATTGTGAACAAATAACCATATATTTTACTTATCCTTGAGGAAATTTCAAAGACCCCGTTTGTTTTAGATACACCTATCGCTATAATTCCTAAAAAAGGTAGTCCGATAGCCGTGATAAGAAATCCTAAATTGGCGGTCCATACATTTGCCCCCGCAGTTTGGCCTAAGTGAATTGGAAAAATGAGATTTCCAGCACCAAAAAATAGACCAAACAGCATTGAGCCGATAAATAGATTCTCTTTTAATGTTAATTTATTTTTCATCATTAATTATGTATCTCCTAATAATATGTATTATTAGCTATTATACATGATTTTAACCGTCTGCGTGGCACGAAGTTATATTTATATATATGTATTATTACATCTTAATCTCATCGCTTTTCATTTTATAACACGATTCAAACTATAAATAATGAAAAATTTTTAATATTGCTATACATTGTTGTTTTTTATAATAAATGTTAAGTCAATATTTATTTTTTATTAAAAATCCATTTATTTTGACATATAATTTTTAATAAATAAAAGTTTTTGATAATATTAAGTGTACAAGGATTTTTATTTTTTATTAAAAAGTAAAAATCATTACTAAAAATGAGGAGGACTGTGAAATGACTGTATTGAGTGAGCAAGACAAAATAAGATTATTAGCTGATATCGTCAAGATTCAAACTGAGAATGATCATGAAATTGAAGTATGTGAGTACTTAAAAGACCTGTTAAGTCAATATGATATTGATTCTAAGATTGTTAAAGTTAATGATTCACGCGCTAATTTAGTTGCTGAAATTGGTAGTGGCGCTCCAGTCTTAGCAATCAGTGGACACATGGATGTTGTAGATGCTGGTGACCATGATGATTGGACTTTTCCTCCATTTGAACTCACAGATAAAGATGGCAAGTTATTCGGCAGAGGTACCACTGACATGAAAGGTGGTCTTATGGCGATGGTCATCGCGATGATTGAATTAAAACAATCAAACGCATTAAAGCAAGGTACGATACGTTTATTAGCTACTACAGGAGAAGAGACGGAACAATATGGTGCACAATTACTAGCTGATGAAGGTTACTTAGATGATGTGAGTGGTTTAATTATTGGCGAACCAACTAGTAATATCGCTTACTATGCTCATAAAGGTTCTATGAGTTGTGTAGTCACAGCGAAAGGTAAGGCTGCACATAGTTCTATGCCACACCTAGGTACAAATGCTGTTGATATTTTAGTTGATTTTGTAAATGAAATGAAACAAGAATATAAAAATATTAAAGAACATGATAAAGTACACGAGTTAGACGCTGTTCCAATGATTGAGAAACATCTCCACAGAAAAATTGGTGAAGAAGAATCACATATCTACTCTGGATTTGTAATGTTAAACTCTGTATTCAATGGTGGTAAACAAGTTAATTCTGTTCCTCATAAAGCGACAGCTAAATATAATGTAAGAACTGTTCCAGAATATGACAGCACTTTCGTGAAGGATTTATTTGAAAAAGTCATTCGTCATGTGGGTGAAGATTATTTAACTGTAGATATACCTAGCAGTCACGATCCAGTGGCAAGTGATCGTGATAATCCTCTTATTCAAAATATTACACGTATTGCACCGAATTATGTACATGAAGACATTGTTGTGAGTGCATTGATTGGTACAACTGATGCATCTAGTTTCCTAGGAACAAATGAAAATAACGTGGATTTTGCTGTCTTTGGACCTGGAGAATCTATTATGGCGCATCAAGTTGATGAATTTATTAGAAAAGATATGTATTTAAGTTACATTGATGTTTATAAAGATGTATTTAAAGCATATCTAGAAAAATAAACTATTTAAACTTATGAATCATATTTTTATTAAATAAAGTTAATTGAGATATATTTTAAACTCAGTTTATCGACTGATTAAACATAAAGAAGCCTGAGACAACGATTGATGTCTCAGGCTACTACTATATATATTTATCTTTCTATAATGTTACAGGTATTTTGCCATTAAAGTTAACATAACGATAAGCTTCTTTAACCGCTTCATCGTCAGGCGGTTCAACATTTTCGAGTTGATAAGGAATGCCTAAATTTTTCCACTTATGCACACCGAGTTGATGATATGGTAAGATTTCAAACTTTTCAACGTTATCTAAAGAATTAATAAATTCTCCTAGTTTTATCAAATCTTCTTTATCATCCGAAATACCAGGTACTAAAACATGTCTAATCCAAACAGGTTGTTTCATATCAGATAATTTACGTGCAAACTTTAAAATATGTGTGTTAGGTTTGCCTGTTAATTTGATGTGCTTATCATTATCAATATGTTTAATATCTAATAAGATTAAATCTGTATGCTTTTGCAATTCATCAAAATGACGATTAAATGCTGGTGTATCATTCACACATCCCGCAGAAGTATCAATGCATGTGTGAACACCATTCGCTTTTAATTCCTTGAATAATTGCTCCAAGAAAGGCATTTGTAGTAATGGTTCGCCACCACTGACTGTTACCCCACCACCTGAAGCTTCAAAGTAAGGTTTGTACGGTAAGATTTCATTTACCATTTCATCAACCGTCACTTCTCTTGATGGTTCGTTAATCTTCCAAGTGTCTGGATTATGACAATATAAACATCTTAACAAACAACCTTGAGTAAATAATATATATCTAAGTCCTGGCCCGTCGACAGTGCCCATACTTTCAACGGAGTGTAAGTGTCCTTTAAGCATTTTGCTCCCACCTTAAATTTATTACATAGATTCGTGGAATGTACGTGAAATAACATCTAATTGTTGTTCACGTGTTAATTTAATGAAGTTTACAGCGTATCCAGATACACGAATCGTTAATTGTGGATACTCTTCTGGGTGTTCCATTGCATCAATTAATGTTTCTCTATTAAATACGTTAATATTGAGGTGATGACCATGTTGCATTGCATAACCATCTAACATACTAGTTAAGTTTTTATTTTGATCTGCTTCTTCTTTACCTAGTGATTTCGGTACGATACTAAATGTATTTGAGATACCATCTTTACAGCAATCGTATGGTATTTTAGCTACTGAACTTAGTGAAGATAATGCACCTTTTTGGTCACGACCATGCATTGGGTTTGCGCCAGGTGCAAATGGTTCGCCAGCTTTACGTCCATCTGGTGTGTTACCAGTTTTCTTACCATAAACAACGTTTGAAGTAATTGTTAATACACTCATTGTGTGTTCAGAATTACGGTATGTTTTATGGCTACGTAATTTAGTCATGAAACGTTCAACTAAATCTACTGCAATTTCATCAACACGACTGTCATTATTACCATATTTAGGGAAGTCGCCTTCGATTTCAAAGTCAGTTACAAGACCTTCTTCGTTACGGATAGGTTTAACTTGTGCATATTTAATCGCTGATAAAGAGTCAGCTGCTACAGACAATCCAGCGATACCAGTTGCCATTGTGCGAATAATTTCTGTATCATGTAAAGCCATTTCAAGACGTTCATAGCTATATTTATCATGCATATAGTGAATGATATTTAATGAGTTGATGTATACGCCAGCTAACCAGTCCATCATTTTTTCATATCTTTCGAAGACTTCATCATAATCTAGTACGTCTGATTTAATACCTTCATAACTAGGCCCAACTTGTTTACCAGATTTTTCATCTTTACCACCATTGATAGCGTAAAGTAATGCTTTAGCTAAGTTAGCACGTGCACCGAAGAATTGCATTTGTTTACCAATCTTCATGGCAGATACACAGCAAGCGATACCATAATCATCGCCATAGCTTTCACGCATTAAGTCATCATTTTCATATTGGATTGAGCTCGTTTTAATACTCATTTTAGCACAATAGATTTTGAAGTTTTCAGGTAAGCGAGTAGACCATAACACTGTTAAGTTTGGTTCTGGTGCTGGACCTAAATTATCTAATGAGTGTAAGAAACGGAATGAGTTTTTAGTTACCATTGGACGTCCGTCAATACCTACACCACCGATAGATTCAGTTACCCAAGTTGGATCTCCAGAGAATAATTCATTATATTCAGGCGTACGCGCGAATTTAACGATACGCAATTTCATAATGAAGTGGTCAATGATTTCTTGAACTTCTTGTTCAGTGATGTCACCATTTTGTAAATCACGTTCAGCATAAATATCTAAGAATGTTGAAGTACGTCCTAAACTCATTGCTGCACCATTTTGTTCTTTGATAGCAGCTAAATATGCTAAGTATAACCATTGCACAGCTTCTTTGAAGTTAGTAGCAGGACGGCTAATATCAAATCCATATTTTTGACCTAATTCTTTTAAATCTTGAAGTGAACGATATTGCTCTGATAATTCTTCACGTAAACGAATTACATCTTCAGACATTTCAGTAGACATTGTGTTAAAGTCTTTAAGTTTTTGTTCCATTAAGAAGTCTACACCGTATAAAGCAACACGACGATAGTCTCCGATAATACGTCCACGTCCGTATGCATCTGGTAAACCAGTAATAATACCAGCTTTACGACAATTTAACATTTCTCTTGAATATGCATCGAATACACCTTGGTTGTGTGTTTTACGATATTCAGTGAAGATTTTTTCTGTTTCTGGATCTAATTCGTAACCGTACGCTTCACATGCTGCTTTTGCCATACGAATACCACCGAATGGTTGCATAGAACGTTTGAATGGTTTTTCAGTTTGAACACCAACAACTTTTTCTAAATCTTTGTCTAAGTAACCAGCGTCATGAGAAGTGATTGTCGATGCCACTTTAGTATCCATGTCCCACATGCCACCGCGCTCACGTTCTTCTTTTGATAATTGCATTACTTGATCCCATAAAGTTTCAGTTGCTTTTGTAGGACCTTCTAAAAATTCATCGTCACCTTCATATAATGAATAGTTCAATTGTATGAATTCTCTCACGTCTATATTTTTATTCCAACGACCTGTTTTAAATCCTTGCCAAGCATTAGTATGATTATTTGTTTCTAACATACTCTCCGCCTCCATTTCGTATTGTTAACGTTTTCAACGACAGTATACCATGAATTATGTGATTAATTTCACATAATTTGTGGCATATTTTCTACTAAAGTTTGTATAAATTACGAACCTGTGACAGAAGTTATAACAGTTTGTGAATAAATTATCCTGTTACATAACAGTTTTCTGAAAAATTCCTTCTATAATGAAACCTCATAGCAAGAAAAATTCACTATCTTATAACGAAAAGTAAAACAAAACCTGAGACAATTGTTGTCTCAGGTTTTGTTTATCTATCATTAAATTAGAAACTGGCTTAGTCTTTTTATCTCTGTTACTAATAAGGCTAAATTGAAAAACATATCATAGATATTACAGATGTGCGTTTGAGTGTCCTAACACATAAATTTTATAGACAGTTCAACTTAGAGCTCATAAGCTATATAGGGATTGTACTCAAAATAAATTCTACTCTACCTCATTTTTCACACTCTTAATTTACCTCTTTATTATTATTGATTTAGCTTCTTTCTTTTTAAAAATCCATAAAACTAGAATTAAAAAGATATGAATGTAAAAATTTCTTCTATTGTAATCAAAAAGCGTGAATATTCTAATGCAATAAAAGTTTGATATAATTTCGTTTCTTTCGATTTAACAAAGTAAATAAATCGATTATTTTTACATGTGCGGAAGTGTAACCTCAGACAAACTGGAGGCTCCCTTTAAATTTATCATTATTTTTATGTAGTTCTGCTATGAAGCTTTAGAAACACTTTGTCCTTGTCTAATTTTACTTAGTATCATTGCAATAGTAACCAATAAAGCGCATAAAATATACATCCATTTAAATCCTATCGTATCTGATATTGGCCCCATTAGCACACCTCCTAGTGAAATCCCTAAATCTGCACATGCTATAAACAATCCTAATAACATATTACGTCCTATCTTTGGTAAGACAAAACTTAAATACGTTGTCAATGTAGGATAAACGAGCGCTTGTGTTATTCCAATAAAGATTGCACTTATATATACAAATATACTCAATATTTGTGGTCCAAAAGCTACAATGATTGAAGCAATCATCAGTAACGTTAAGACAATCATCATAAACCGGTGATGCCATAAACCATCAGATGGTACATACTTACGTAAATAAAATCTAGCTATCACTACTGTAATGGCTTGAATTGTAAGGAAAATACCTGCATTCGCGAAACCTTCCCTAACTGTATATAATGGTATAAAAGTACTCATCGCACCAAACACGATAGATGACAAAATCATAATCATACCACTGCAGAAGAGTGCTTTATTTTTAAAAAATTGGACATATACAGTCATTGCATTAAAAGGTAAGACTTCTTCTTTTGGTGCTACCTCTTTTTGTGTATTTGCAAAAGTAGTTCTATAACCAAATAAGGTTGTTGTTACTGCAATAAAAATCATAACAATAGCAAATATGGACATATTTTCCACGTGCCAAATCCCAACTGCAATTAATGGTCCTAATAAATTGGGAATTGTTGAAAATAATGAATAGAGAGATACACCTTCTGAACGATATTTCTCAGGTAAAGCATCTATAATACCCAATTGTAAAGACATTGAGAAGAATGCCGTACACACACCTTGCATGATACGTGCAACCAAATAACCTTCAAGTCCTGTAAACCCATATAATACCAGTGCCATAGCATTAATCAATAATATAATACGCAATACTTTAATCGGACCTACACGAGCAATAATTTGACCAGCCCAAGGGCGAAATAGCATTGCCGTTAGCATATAAGCTCCCATTACAATTCCAATTTTGGTATTCGTCGCCCCCAAGTCATGTCCTCTTAGAGGTATGAAAACATTGAGTATGGCATTCGCACTAAAAAACATCAATGTTAAAATATATAATCTTAAAAAAGGCCAAGACATGGCACCTTTCATATTGTCACTCCTTAGATTGATAGTTGTTTATCAATCAGTTCTCTTGTATAACCATTTTGTTGCCTATGCAATTCACTTATAGATGTCCTAGCTTCGATACAGCCATTTTTAAAAATAAGCAAGTCATCACATATATACGTCGCAGCTTGTATATCATGAGTAATAAAAATATAACTCAGCTGATGTGAGTGACGTAACCTTTTCAATAAATCTAATATTTGTGTTTGCATAGACATATCTAATGAACTAATCGCCTCATCAAATAATATATAATCTGGTTGCATACATATCGCACGTGCAATAGCTACACGCTGTGCTTCTCCACCTGAAAGCATATGTGGATAACAATACAAACAATCAGATTTTAACCCTACTTCACGTAGTAACGCTGTTACATACTCTTCCATATTCTCCTTCGATGTACATCGACACTGATTCATTACTTCAAACAAAATATCTTTGACAGTATGAAAAGGATGCAAAGAAGAAGTATAGTCTTGAAAAACCGCAGCAATTCGATGACGTCTCACTTTTTTAAAATGAACAGGCTGACCGTCCAACGTCACTTGTCCTTGATCTGGTTTTTCTAGTCCTAAAATCATACGACTCAACGTAGACTTTCCACTTCCACTTTCTCCAATAATTGCTATTGATGCACCAGTGGGGCAATCAAATGACACACCTTTAACTAAAGGAATACGTTTATCACGAAATATTGATTTTTTTCCATAAAATTTAATAACATTTTGAACCTTAAGCATTGAAATCACCCCTCAACACTAACTGAAAATAATCATGAATTGTCTTTTTAGTAGATAATAAATAAGCTGTATAGTGATGACGAGGTTGTTGTAATACCATGTTTGTTCGACCTTCTTCTATCACGCGACCTTCTTTCATAACTACAACACGATCTGCAATTTTATTAATCACTGTGAGGTCATGAGATATAAAAATCATGGCGCAATCAAAATGTTGTTTTATATCTTTAAAAGCATTGATAACTTCATATTGTGTAATGGTATCTAATGCTGTGGTCGGCTCATCAGCAATAATCAATTTAGGTTTCAATGCCAATGCTAGTGCAATCATCATACGTTGAAGCATCCCACCTGACAACATGTAGGGATATGCTTTTAATAACGAACGGGGATCTTTCAACTTCATATACGTCATATAATGAATGAGTTCTTGTTTTATTTGTTGCTTTGATAATGTCGTATGTGCACGCAAAGTTTCAATCATTTGCTTCCCCACTTTAGTTGAAGGATCAAATGCTCGTGTTCCTTGTTGCATAATCATCGCAATATCTTTACCACGAATTTTGCGTAGTTGCTTTTCAGTTATTGTATTTAAATTTTGATGTTCAAAAAAGATATCTCCGCTTACAGATAAACGTTGAGCATTTAAACCTATTAATGCTTTACAAGTAATCGATTTTCCGCTTCCACTTTCTCCAATAATACCTAATGTTTCACCACATTGAACTGTGAAATTCACGTTATCAACGAGTGTCTCATCTGACCATGTGTCCTTAATTCTTAAATGCGCTACTTTAAGCAATGTCATGTGCTTTCACACCTTTCTTCAATGCCAGTCGTTTCTCTTTAGAGGACATACGAGGATCAATCGCCATTTGTAAAGCATCTGATAAAAAGTTAAACGCCATTACAATTATGACGATAGCCACACCTGTTGTCATCATCATTCCAGGATGTGTGAACATTACTTTTCGTGCTTCATTAAGCATCATCCCCCATTCGGCTGTAGGTGCCTTAACACCTAATCCAAGGAACGAGAATCCTGACATTTGTAATATCATTGAGCACATCGAACTACTAGCAATAATCGCTATGTCAGTAAAGGTTAGTGGCAAAATATGTTTGCGAATGATTGTTAAATCATTCATACCAATTACTTTGGCAAATTTTACATGATCAGCTTCAATATATTGCATTACACTGGTTCGAATCACGCGACAAAACCACGCCCATCGAGTCAATATAAACGCAATAATAATATTTTCTACACCCATGCCAAACAACGTAATCAATGCCAATGTCACCACATAGCTTGGAAAAGCTAACATCACATCGCATATACGCATAATTATTGCATCGATATAACCTGGGAAATAACCTGAAATAAAACCAAGTATCGCTCCTATCACAACGGAAATAATCAATGCAACAAATACATATAACAAACTAGGTCTTATGGCGTATATTATCCGTGTTAATACGTCTCGGCCTAAATGGTCTGTCCCCAACCAGTGAGACCAGCTTATACCAGCAAATTTATTTGCTGTATCAATGTGATTCGGTTCATAAAATGTAATTAAAGGAGCTAAAACTCCAAGCACTACGTAAATTGTAATAATAGCTATAGCAACTATGGCACCTCTATCTTGAAATAGACGACGTAACACAATCATTTCATTGCCTCCCTTAAACGCGGATTTAATATTGCATTAATGATATCTGCAAGTGTATTAAAAAGAATAAACAACACCGCGACAATGAGCACGTATGCTTGAATTACTGGAAAATCATGTTCAGTAATCGCTTTAACACTTAATGGTCCTAAACCTGGCCACGCAAATACATTTTCAATAACGACTAAACCTCCCATGATCATTGGTATCGACATACAAAAAATAGATACGGCTACCTGTAATGCATTACGTAATACATGCAGCAACATTGTCAGACGAGGTAAACCACTAGCTTTTAAATACAAAACATAATCTTCATTTAATTGTTCAAGCATAGATCGTCGGACATTTCTAAAATAAATTCCTGCATAGGTAATCGTAATAACAAAGACTGGAAGAATATAACTTTCTGGACCTGTGAGTCCTGAGGTTGGTAATAAATTGAGTTTTACAGATACATAAATAACTAATATTGAAGCTACCCAATATGAAGGCAGAGCTGTTAGTAGAAAAGCTATTGAACGTATAGCACGATCTGTAAATCGACCACTAGTCAAAGCACTCACTATGCCTAGAACAACAGATGTTATCATCACCACCACACTGGAAATCAAAGTGAGTTTTAATGTATTCATAAACGCTGGACCCATACGCTCAGATACTGGATCCCCTGTGATATAACTCGTTCCAAATTTAAACTGCAAGGCATCAACAAGCCAATTTTTATATTGCGTGAATATCGGTTGATTTAATCCATATTTTTCTTTAGTTTCAGCTATTAAATCTTGTGTTATATTAGGTGTTCCTTGGGCATGTAAAATTGTTACTGCTGGATCTTCGTTCGTGAGATAGGTCATCATGAAAGTCATAAAAGTCACTACAATTAATAATGGAATCATGAGCGTAAGACGTTTCATAATAAATTTAACCATGACGACGCTCCTTTATTTATATTGCATTTCATTAAATGGAAGCTCATATTGTGATTGTGTAAAGGATAATTTTTGTAAATCTTTAGGTGCAACAACAGTCATTCTGCCGTGAGTAATTGGAATAAAGACACCTTCATCGTCAACTTGTTTCAAAATTTGCTGATACGCTTTTGAACGTGCCTTTGCATCTTGAATTTTGAAAGCATCATCAATATCTTTGTACAGTTGTGTCTTATTCTTAATACCTAATGTTGCACTTTCATATCCCGTTTTCGTCTTAAGTGCTGCTAATGTACTCTGAGGATCATATAATAGCCCCCATGTTTGATTAAACATTAAATCGTAATCACCAGAACTACGACGTTCAGCTACTTTATCTGACGTTTCTCCGTTTATATCTAGTTGTACACCTAACTTCTTAAATTCTGCTTCTAAGAATTCAGCTTGTTCTTTTTGACTGGAAGACCCTTTGTCATAATACAACTTAAGATTCAAATCTTTGCCCTCTTTTTGACGAACTTGTCGATCTTTTGAAAGCACCCATCCAGCCTTGTCTAATAACGCTTGCGCTTTTTTCTTATCATATGTTCTTGTTGGTAAATTAAAGTTTATATCTGTCACATTTTTAGCAAATAATTGTGTGGCTGGTTTTTCTTGTTTGTCTAAAATATCTTGAGCTATTTTATCTCTATTTACCATGTGACCTAATGCTTGTCTGACGGCTTTATCACTGACTGCACTATCTTTCTTACCAGAATTAACAACAAGCATTTTTGTATTCATAGCTTGACTACGTTTTACTTGGTAGCTTCCGGTTTCTTTTAATTGTTTTAAACTATCTTTATCTAAGCTGTCTGTACCTCTATCATCTGTATAAGCAAAGTTGGTTTCTCCTTTTTTCATTGATAAAAATGCTGTTTCTCCTGCAGGTTTAACTTTTGCTTCTACTTTATTTAATTTTGCCTTTTCTCCCCAATATTGATTATTTTTATTAAACTCTGCAGATATATCTTTTTTGTGTTCACCCATTTTAAATGGTCCTGTACCGTCAAATGATTTCACACCATCTTTGGTTGTGCCGTGTTTAAAATCTTTAGGCGATACAAAAACGTATGGTCGTGGCATAGCTAGTTCTGCTAACGCAGGTTGATAAGCTTCCTTCAAATGTAGTTGTATCGTATACTTATCCTTAACTTTGACATCATCAATCAGTGTTGAAAGTCTTAACCATGAATGTAGTTTCTTATTTTGTTGTACTGCATCGATGTTTTTCTTCACTGCATCTGCATCAAATTTCGTACCATCATGAAAAGATACATCGTCCCTTAAATAAAACGTATATGTTTTACCATCAGGTGAAATGTCCCATTTTTTTGCTAATAATGGCTTAATACCATCCTTGGTATTGCGAACTAACGGCTCATAAATCATACTCTCTGCTGACATTGAGCCTCCATAAACATGGGGATTCATATCTCCAATATCTTTGACAGTTGTATATGATAATACTTTATTCTCTTTTTTCTCTGTTAGTTCTTTGTTACTTCCACAACCGGCTAAAATAATTCCAGATACAAAAATGACTGTACTTAGTTTTGTGAGTTTATTCATTGCTTTCCTCTTTCTTTTCGAAAATATGTAAACTTATATCATTACGTTTTTTATTTATAAAAAGTTAAGTAGTTCGTCACTAACGCTAAATCCTGTTTAAAATGATGTAATTCGAATTGCCTTGATAGTTGTTGATGTAAATGTGTGTCACAGTATTGTTTAACAGTATTTTCATAACGTAATAACAATGTGTCAATCATCGGTGTTGCAACGTTTAATGCTCTTCCAATCGCTTGAATTATCAAAGTACGATAATAATCTTCACTCGGCATGCGTGGTATATGTATGACTCCTTGTTCATCAGTATCAACATGTTTGTATGGTACGGCAGAAAAATCAAAATATGCACCTTGATCGTCCGGATTAGAAAACGGATCGATTAAAATTGCTGTATATCGCACATAAAGTAGATACTCTTGATGAATAGCTGGTAAATTTTCAAAGTTTTCAATATCTACTTCGCGCATGGTCTCATAACGTATAGGGTAGTTTTCTTTCACCATAAACTTTAGAAGATTGACCGAAGGTACCTTTAATTTTTTTAATATCATCATCATTTCTTGCCACATTAATCGCATTTCGTGTATTAAGGTCATTGTGATTGGACCCTCTGGAAATAGCTTATATACATATACTGGTACTTTCGTCCCTTCAAATACCGCCTTTAATGAAAATTGATTCATAAACAATGGTGGGTGTACATAAAGTGAACTATTATGTATCTCCGCATGTAGTGGTGTGTCCATCGTTGTTAATTCTATATTCAAATAGTCAAATAAAGACTTAAGCTTACACAACGTCATAGACTGAGATTGAGTCGAACCTACGAATAATTTTGATTTAACTCGTGTGGTTAGGACACAATGTGGTTGTGCTTTATCAAATATTCGGGTATCGCCTAGATAAGTGGAAAATGAAATCACTTCACCTTTACATTGAACATCTGATAGTAATTGCTTAACAAGCATATGTGATCCTAATGTTGGTGAGACCAAGATGATTTGCTTAATACGCTTTAATGTGGACTTAGATAATTGCTGTAATATCGGTCGATACGCATCGGCAGTACATGCTAAAATCACCACGTCATAATATTCCGTAATATCTTTAACATCTTTAAAAAAATGTCTAACCGTAAACTTACCTGAAAAACACTGATGTGCATCATTTTGAGTCATTACTGAAAAAAAGCCGTCACGTTGATACGCATCAAAGACTCTCTTAGATTTGGTTGATGCATGAACGCGACTCACCATATCAACTATATGTTCTCCATGTAAATGACATAGTCGAGCAAGTTGAATAGCGACCGGTCCACTACCAACCATTAATATTTTAGACATGTTCAACACCAACTTTTGATGCCACTTTACGATAAAGTGCAATATCAAAAATCTGCTTCGGTCGTGTTTGTAGTTCTTCACATCGCCACTGTGTTTCGTCAGTTGCTTGAGATGGATAATTAAACAATGCTTTTATATCATCACCGTATCGCATAGCTACAACAACTTCATCATTCGTCAATGTGTAAAGTTCATTCAAAATGTCATATTTGATAGGTATCGTCGAACTGAATATAATATGTGTCACAGATTGGATGTCTTCTAATTGATCAACTGTTTGATTACTAATAACGATATCTTCATTTGGCGCTAGTACATTGACGACACGTTGCCCTAAATCAACTGCTTCCTAATCTATATCTATACCAATGACCGCAGCGCCAGTTTCTTTAGCAACTTGAATCAATGTCATAGGATATGCACCCGAACCAATCAGTAATAATTTGTCATTTTTTCCAATTTGCCATCTTCCGAATTCTTCATTAATACAATGCTCTATATTTTCGAAATAACCTGACGTGGTCGCCCTACCATTCAACAAACGTTGTGCGCGAATGACTTCTACTTGTTTCACACATTTTGCTGATACCTCTTGAAGCTTCTTGGTTAAGCTCATTTTTGTTTCTAAATCGTCCCATGTTAAATAGTGATGCTCTGCCAAAGGTTGAAGTATCCATTGACTGTATTCATCAATCAAATTTTCTAAATCAACAATATGCCGACTATCTTCCAAAACGAGTTGATGTAAGTACGTAAATTGTTCTAAATAATATTGTAATTGGTTCTCTATTTTTGTATGATCATTCATATTTGCGTCATTGTCTCCTGTTCTATATATGCTTGTCCTGTTGCGACAGTTGAAACTTGACCCTTAATCGTTGTTTGGTATTCATTTTGTCCAGACTTTCTGGATGAGACAATAATACTGCCTCCGGGTTGGTTAACTAGGTAATCTTGAATATCATGATCTGTTAGATAATTAACTAACACACCGATAGAAGCCGCTCCTGAACCACAGCTATTTTCCCAGATTAAGCTATCTATTTTAGGTATATGTATCAATGGATATATGAATTGTTTATCTTGTTGAAAAAGCATGACGCCAATCGTTTTAAATTGTTGATGCCATGTTTGCGCACTGACAAAATCTTCCACGCGCTGTTTCATTGCTAAATCTACACCATCACACATCAACACGTAATGAATGTATGTATCGTAGCTAATTTCAAATGCTTTAAACTGTTGGTCCCCTAATTTCACAAATCTTTCTTTAACTTGATGTACTTTTGGCATAGTCACTTCATAATGTTGCGAATGAACTTTACACTCTACAGGATGAGAATATCCCGAAACTCTTAATTGAAATTGTTGATGCTGTATCAATAAACGTTCTTTTAAATAGTGAATGTAAGACATAGTCGCATTACCACAAAATTCATTTCCACTCATTACCAAGTGATAGTTATCTCCATTTTCATAGTTTACTGATTCAATGAACCCTACTTGTTCACAACACACATGTGTTGTCGCCATCAACTGATGTGCAATCGCTGCGTATTCACTCGGTTGATGCTTTGAATGAACAAGAATTGTCATATTTCCAGATGGATTATATTTTGAAAATTCGACCACTTGACGTTGCATAAAACACTCCTTTTTATTGTAAATTTTTAAATTAAATTGTTAATGAAAAATGATTAACCTCATAAAAATCAATAACTTAAAATAATTGCATAAAACAAATCGTAATTGTTACGATTTGAGAATTATATTAAACGAGGCACATACAGTTGTCAATATAAATGATAATTATTTTCAATTAAGAGAATAAAGTGAAATGAATATTCTTATAAATATCTACGATAAAAAGTACATATGTCTATATTTAAAAACTTGGTTGATACGCTTTAAATGAATTTAAATTCAATTATCATCTGAAGTGTTTTTATTAGAGAATATAAGCAGAAAAAGTTTAACTAAATTAAATGACACAAAATTATAAAAACAAATATATAAATACTAACAATATTTTAATTATCTTCTATGTTGGCAATGCTATAGATTTCATAGAATATTTAAATAAAAGTATTACTATTAAGCAATACAAATGATATACTTAATAGCGAAAATATCCATTATATTATTATATTGAAATTATTATTATTAGGATATTTTACATTTACATATTTATTTTATTTCTTATTTACGGGAGGATATTAATAATGAAAAAAGTATTAGCACTATTATTTGCGTCAACACTCATTTTAGGAGCATGTGGTGACAAAAATGACGAATCTAAAAATGATTCTTCATCTAATTCTACAGATAGCGTTTCTGTAGACAAAAATGACAATGAAGATAAAACAACAGCGAAATTCAAAAATGATAAATTAACAACAGACAATTTTGATATTGAAATTTTAGAAGCCAAAACTGTCAAAGCATCTGAGTACGATGATGACAAGAAACCAAGTATCGCTATCATCTATGGTGTTAAAAATAAAAAAGACAAAGATTTAACAGCATCTTCAGCATTTATCAAATCATTTGATATTTATCAAAATTCTAAAGATGTTAAGAGAAGATTAGAAATTGGCGGTGGATTTGATACTGATTTAAAGAAAAAATATGAAGAAGATATGGATAACAAAATTAACAAAGATGGAAAAGTAAAAGGTGTTATGTTCTTTAAATTGAAAGACACTAAAACACCAGTAACACTTGAAGCTAAAGATCCAAATCATGGCAATGACGAAAAAGTGGGTACTAAAGAATTTAAAATTAAAGAAAATTAAAAATATAGATATGTAGACATAGACACAATTTGGGAGGATATTTAATGTCTAAAAAAATTAAAGTTATAGTGCCTATCGTACTTGGATTAATCATTCTTTTGGGGATTGCTTGGGGTGTATATGCCTTTGTAACAAATACACCTAAAAACGCATATTTACTGAGCGAAAAAAAGACCGCTAAAAATGTAAAATCTTATGTTGATCATCGTTTTAGTAACGAAAAGAAATTCCAAAAAAAATTAAAAGATAATTCATATGTTAATACGTATGATTTACATGCTAATGCATCTAAGGAATATCTAAAAGATCTTGGTTTACCTAAAACTATTTTAGATAGTTCTAAAATAACTGGAACTATCGGTCATGATCCAAAATCAAATAAAGGAATCATGAGCGTGTCACCTAAAATATTAGATAAAGATATTGGTAAGTTCCAATGGACAGCAAATGATTCAACTCAATTCTTCGAATCACCCTTATTCAAGAAAAAGTATAGCGTCAAAAACTCAGAACTATTAGAAACAGCTGCTCAAATCTTTGATGAAGATCCTTCTGACTATAAAGAAGAGGGACTTTCAAATGCAAACTTTGATCTGAATAATAAATTGGGTATTGTTCATTCTCAACAAGAAGATGTTGAAAAACTGATTAAGCGATATACAGATTTAGTCATCGATCAATTAGAAGATGATGACTTTGAAAAAGGTAAAAAAGAAAAAGTTAAAATTGACGGTGAAACAAAAAATTTAAAACCTATCACTTTAAATATAAGTCGTGATAAAGCTAAAAAAATCACTGTCGCAGCATTAAAAAAAGCTAAAAATGATAAAGAATTACAACGTTTATCAAGCATTAATGAAAAAGAGTATAAAAAAGAAATCGAAGAGCAACTTGAAGATGCTCAAGATAAACAAACTAAAGAATTTCCAAAAATTAAATCAACTATCTACCAACAAAAGCATCAAATACTAAAACGTAACATCACAGTTACTGATAGCGACGGTGAAAAAACTACTATCAAAGGCACGAATGTGATAGATGACAATATCGAAGTCGATTATAAAGTAACTAGTGATGGAAACACACATAACATTAAAGGATCTTCTAAGAAAGACGGAAAGCATTATAAAGATGACTATAAATATAGTGGTGACGTAGACTATGAACGTCTAAATGTTCATTTAAATAATAAAGAGAGCGTAAAAGATTCAAAACGTAAAGATACTGGAACTATTACTATCGATAATGCTATCGATCATTATAAAGTAAATTATGAAGACAATTTAGAAACAGACGCTAAAAATAATCTTCAAAAACAAACATTAAATATTGGATTTAAACTAGACGAAGAGCCTATTAATATTGTTATCAATGCTAATTCAAAACTTAAAGAGCGCATTGATTTTAATACCGATAATGCAACGGACTTTAATTCATTATCTAAGAAAGATAAAGATAAATTATCAGATGAAATTAAGGATAAACAAAAAGACATTGTCAAATCAGTCTTTAAAAAGTTAGATGATTAATTCATAGAATGCTAAGCGATTGAACGACAATGACTTTCACCACCTATAAAAGGTAGGTCATATACTGGTTAATCTCACGGGGTGGGACTCACATTCAATTGAAACTTTACGAATGATAGTCTCACCCCTTTTATCTTGAATTCGCTAGGAGTGGTCACTTGAAATCTTTCAAATTGTTTCATATATACCACTCATTTTTACTTAAAAAGTGGTATCTATTTTTATATTTAATATTGATATTATTGACGCTCATCGTAACTTTAACAACTATCCAGCACATTAATCAAAATGATTCAAAATTTAATATTGGTATCGTTGATAAAGATCATTCTAAAGAAACAAAACTAATTTTAAACACTGTGGGTAAAGGCAACAATCTTGGCAAAAATGCTGCTCTCAAAACTTATAATGAGAATCAAGCGCAACATCTGCTTAAACAGAATCAATTACAAGGATATTTTGTCTTCGACCGTGGTATGACCGATACTTTTTATAAAGATGGTAGCCTCCCTATAACTGTTTATACATATGATGAACAATCAAGTAACAGTGTCGTGGTTAATCAATTAACACGCTCAGTTTATGACCGTTTAATGTTATCAATGGGCGGTGTGCTAAACTTTAACCAATTAGCTAAAGATCCTTCAAATGAAGACGTAGCAATGACATTGATTGATATGTTATTTACCGGTTTAAATCGTTCAGGTTCATTTAATTTTGAACCCATACATATTTATGACACCAGTAGTTATTATGTAGTCACTGGATTTCTTTTGTCTATCTTTATATTGTGTTTATCACTTTATACAGTACTAAAAATGAATCAAGAAACTGCACTCAAAGAACGCTTGCAAATGTTTCATTTTTCCTTTGAAAAGCTCACGATAGTTCGAGGTATCATTGCATGGTTTTATTCACTCATATGGGCATTTATTGGCTTTATCTGGATTACTCATGCTCTAAATGCCCCATTTGAAAAATACAATTGGCCAACGGTAGCTTTACAACTCACTTATTACGTTACGTTACTCGTCCTATGCTTATTACTTATAGACTTAATTACTCGTTCATGGGTAAACTTTCTACTCAAATTATTACTTAGCTTTGTTATCGTTATTTTTTCTGGGATAATTATCCCTACTATCTTCTTTAAACACATGCTTAATGATGTAATCATTACACAACCATTTAGTTTGGTTACTAATCAAATGTTAGAAATAACACTCAATAACTATATTTTAGACACACATCCAGCATTTTATTTAAGTTTTATTACACTATTGATACTATTCATCATTGTTTTAGTATGGAGGTATCGCCGATGAAACCATACATTCAACTCGTCATTAAGAAACAATGGTTACAATATGTGTTTCTTATTAGCACGATACTAATCGCTTTAGGAACTCTATGGTTAGGACAAAAATTGGCTCAGCAAAATTTTAAAATACCTATCGCCATTCAAGATATGGACCATAGTTCCGCTTCGAAAAAATTAATTAAAGATATAGAGCAAAATCAGTATGTAACAGTAAAACATTTATCTCATGATGATTTTTATATCGATGATTTGGTAAAAAAGAAGGAAGTCATTGCAAGCCTTGAAATACCTAAGGATTTCTCAAAACACCTTAAAGATAATGATTTAAATAAGACTCTTCCATTATATAGCAGAGATGATTTTATAGGACATATTGCTATGGAAATAATCAGTCGATCATTATACGAACAACAAATCCCTAATATTATTCATGAACATCTTGATGATATGAAACAACCACAATCCTTAGATAAAGTGAAACAATCTTATTATTCTCATACACCTCAATCTAAAATAAAAAGTGTAGCTATCAATAAACATGCTCATCAATCCATTTCAATTGGCATTGTATTTGTTGTCGTCATCTTTGTAAGTGTTATCCAAATCCTATTACATCAACGTCTTAAACAGAACGCACCTCTCGGAAGATTATATTTGGTACCTTATAGTCAACTTAAACTATACTTGACTTATATCAGTGTACATGTGGTCATACTGATGCTCATGCTATTGATGATCAGTCTTTTTATGCATCAACCATTAAGCATTCTTTTCTACTTAAAAACACTAATTATAGTTTTATTTTATGAGGCAGGTATTGCTTTATTACTTTTTAAAATTAATGTCCTTAGTCATCGTATATTTATGGCTATTATTTATACAGTAGCGATAGGTATCATATATTTATGGATTCAATTGTAAAGGAGTCATATTCAATGATAGATATTCAAAATGTTTCAAAAAGCTATAAAAAGAAGCATATTTTCGATTCCCTAGATATGCAATTTCAACCTCATAAAATTACTATTTTATTAGGTGAAAATGGTGCTGGAAAATCTACATTATTGCGTTTAATTGCAGGTATTGAGAATGCAGATGAAGGACGTATTCAATACTTCAATCAATATATATCAAGACGTCGAATACGTCATATTGTAGGCTATGTCCCTCAAGACATCGCATTATTCGAGCATATGACTGTCATGGAAAACATTGAGTTTTTCAAGTCACTTTGTGAAAATCCTATTTCAGATGAAACACTTCATTCTTATTTATCACAATTAAACTTTACTGATACAAAAGTGAAAGTATCTAACCTTTCTGGTGGAAATAAACGTAAAGTCAATATTATGATAGGTCTACTTAGTCGGCCTAAAATACTTATTCTAGATGAGCCAACAGAAGGCATCGATCTAGAATCAAGATATGATATTCACAACTTATTACAGCAAATGACCGATCAATGTTTAATCATCATGACGACACATCATTTAGACGAAGTTGAAGCACTAGCAGATGATATTAAAGTTATAGGTCAAAATCCTTTTTATCCTGATATTTTAGAAAATAAAGGTTGGTCTTTTAAAAAATATGCAAATGCCTTAGCTGATAATACGAAATCTTAAGTTGTACTTTCACTCTATCATTTCATCAATATTTAACATCAAAAAGGCTTGCCCTTTCGTCGTATATTTCTCGATTGAAAAGGCAAGCCTTAATAAATTTTATACACCTTTATTTACCATGTCTAACTTATCTATACACTAATCCACCATCAGTTAAAATGGATTGGCCTGTGATATAATCAGAATCATTTGAAGCTAAGAATGATACTAAATTCGCAACATCTGATGGCTCTTGATATCTTCCAAGTTTGATTTCTGAAGAAAATGCTTCAAATGCGTCTCCTATTTCTAGACTATCATCAAGTTTCACCATTTCTTCATCAATACGATCCCACATTTCAGTTTTGGCAACTCCTGGGCAATAAGCGTTTACGGTAATGCCTTTGTCTGCTAATTCTTTAGCAGCTGTTTGAGTGAAGGAACGTACAGAGTGTTTTGTTGCTGAGTAAGTGCCGAGTACTTCATAAGATTCATGTCCTGCAATACTACATGCGTTGATGATTTTACCTTTACTTTTTTGTTTAATAAATTGGTTAGCAGCTGCTTGAATTCCAAACAATGTACCAAATACGTTAATATTAAATAACTTAGATAATTCATCTTCATCAATTTCTAAAATTGGCGTCACTGCATCAACACCTGCGTTATTTACCATAACATCTAATTGACCAAATTCTGTAACTGCGAACTGAACTAATTCTTCCTGTTCTTTCTTTTTAGATACATCACTCTTGAATGCGACAGCTTGATAACCTTTTTCTTTGAATTCTTTCTCAGTTTCTAATAGAAGTGCTTCATTAATATCTTGTAGTACTACATTAAACCCATCGTTAGCAAGACGTTCTGCAATACCTTTACCTAATCCACCTGCTGAACCTGTTATAATTGCTGTTTTACTCATATCTATCTTCCTCCTTATTTATCATCTACCCTTTAAACATGGTCGTAGTAATAAGATTGGGAAATGTCAAATGTTGTTAATATATTTGTCGAAAAGTTGTTGTTTTTATTCATTATTAAATGCAACTTCAAATTACTAACACTGCTTTTAACTCCAACAATATACCTTTTAAATATCTACATTCTTTTTAGGAATTAAACAATACGCCGCAATAAATGCGATAAATACTAAACCTGCACCCACGATAAATGCGATAGTAGCTGCTAAATATGCCGGGTGATTTACAGATAATGCCGTATATATTGTTGTCACAACAGCGATTCCAAATGCTGCACCTAGTGTAGAAGTCATTTTTATAATTCCTGATGCAGTACCTGCTTTTTCAGCTGGAACATTAGATACAGCAGTAGATAGCGCAGGTGTAGCGAAAAATCCTAATCCTAGACCTATAAAGATAAAGCCAATACATGCCACAATATAATAAATCATATTAGGCAAAGAGGTGAATGCTAAAAGTATAATACCAGCAGTAATTGATATCGGACCTAACATCAATGGCAATTGCGGTCCCCTTTTTTGCATAAAACGTTCACCAACACGAATCATTAACAAACTACACAGCATATATGGAATCGTAATTAAACCAGCTTGTGCAGCTGTTAGATGCTTATCGTCTTGAACATAAATATTAAATAATGCTAATGAACCAATATCCATGTTCACCATCAAGTTGGCTAATGTTGTTCCGATATAAACATTATTTGAAAATAAACTTAAATCTATAAAAGGTTCATCTTGACGTTTTTCAAATATATAAAATGCAATTAATGTCACAATGAATATAGCAATTAATATCAATATAAGAGGATTTAACCATCCAATTCTATCTCCTTGCGTAATCACTACGTTAATACTTAACATCATGACAACAAAAATAATGATTCCAACGATATCAAATTTTTTATTATATGCAGACTCATCTTTAGATTCTGGTATACCTCTAAGCAATATTAAGGCAATAATTGAGAAGATGATTGACAACACGAAAATCCATCGCCATCCAATAAATGTAGCTATAATTCCAGCAAATAGTGATGCTAACCCTGTTCCACCATAGGATCCGAATGACCAATAACTAAGCACCTTTTGTCTTTCTTCACCTTGGAAGAAAGAATTAATTAACGCGATAGTTGCTGGAAGTAAGCATGCCGCAGATAAACCCTGTAAAACACGCCCTAATAATAATAAAATTGGTGCATGAGAGATGATCAATGCAATAGAGCCAAGTATACTTAATATTAGACCTGCATTTGTGATTTTAACTCGACCTATTTTATCAGATAATCCCCCTGCTACGACTATAAATACACCTGTTAAGAGTGATGTGAGACTGACCGCAATATTAACAATACTCATATCTACATGATAAAAACGTTGAACATGTGGTGCGATATTCAAAAAAGACTGTGCAAATAACCAGTATGTGAGAATCCCTAAGATAATCGCTACAATTAGTTGTTTCCCTTTATTAAACTGTTCGCTCATCGTAAGTGGCCTCCTACTCTTCCATCATTTATTTCGTTACAGCACTTTGACCGGCAATGCGACCAAAAGTAAAAATATCTGCCAGTGCATTTCCGCCTAAACGGTTACCAGCATGAATACCACCGGCAACTTCACCAGCCGCATATAAACCTTCAATGATATGACCTTCAACATCTATAACTTGTGCATGCGTGTTTATTTTTAAACCACCCATAGTATGATGTATTGCAGGTTTACGTGGTGTCGCGTAGAATGGTGCTTTTTCAATTTTTAAATCAAAAGCATTTTTATTGAAATCCTCATCTTGCCCTTGTTCTACAAAGGTATTATATCTTTCAATCGTGTTCACAAAAGTAGTTGTATCAATGTTTAATTTTTGGGCTAATGCTTCTAAGGTATCTGCTTTTACTAAAGTGCCGTCTTCTAATTCTTGATTAATTTTGTCCTCAGTTGTATTCATAGCTAGTGCTTTAATATTTGCATCTGCAATAATATAGAAGATACCGTCTTTTTGTTCTAATGCTGCCTTAGATAATACATCTCTACTTTCAAATTCGTTAACAAAACGTTGTCCTTCCTTATTAATGAAGACAAAGTTTGAAGGTGTTACGATTAATCCAGTAAACAATGCACCTGTCTTCGGATCAGAAATCGGCATCATTTGAGAGAATCCCATACCTACGATGTCAGCGCCTGCCTGCACACCTAAACGTATACCATCACCTGTAATTGCAGGAGAATTCGTTGTCTTAATGTCATCAGGAATATTATCCCAATACGTATTATATTGTTGTAGCATTTTTGTATTCGCTCCAAAGCCACCTGTAGCCAACACTACACCATGACGTGTATGAATCTTAACTTTAGCACCATTTGCTTTACGTGCTTCAATACCAACGACTTGATTACCTTCTTTGATTAACTTTTCTGCAGTAGTTTCTGTAAAAATACGACCATGATTACGTTTAACGTAGTCTCCTAAATTTTCAATGTACTCTAAGCCTTGTGCTTTCATTGGTTTATGACCACGACGCCATAAAGCACCCACAGGCATATCCACAAACGAACGATCAAAATGAACACCTTTGTCTTTCAACCAATATACTGATTCCAAAACGTTATCTGTGAGTGTTTTAACTAAATCATAATCACCTGAAATTTCAACATTATTACGATCTTTACGTTTACCACCTAAATATGTTTGAATACGATGTAATTCGACAGAATCAAAAAGATATTCATCTTCATTACTGTTATTTTCAAGATAGTCTTTAATTTGACGTTTTAAAGTATTGAAATCTTCAATGTAAGCTTCATCTATATCATTTTCATCATGATTTAATAACTGTAAGAGTGTCTCTTTTTCACCAGCAAGTGCCGGGAATGCATTTTGCCATTTAGGCTCAGCAGCGTTGACTTGACCACCTGTACGGATAGTATTGCCACCTATAGCAGCAAATTTCTCAAGCATGATGACTTCTTTTCCTTCATCTAATACCGTAGCAGCTGCGCTGAGTCCAGCACCTCCTGTACCAATCACAACGACGTCAGTCGTCTCTTCAACGACCTCATCAGACCACTGAACAACTGGTTTAGGACGGGCCCGTAAAATATCTGGATCTTCTCCTGCTTGTTCAATTGCGTCTGCAATACCTTGCACGATGCCTTCACTTGTTACTGTCGCACCTGAAATGACATCTACATTCAGTGTTTGCCCATTGATAATATCTTGAGGTAAACGTTCAAACACTGGGTTCGCTATACCTTCAGATTCTCCGCTATCATCTACCTCGATACTTACAATCTTATCTTCTGATAATTGAACTTTCATAGGTAGGTTGCCATTATGACCTTTTGCATAGACATGATACGTACCTTTGTTAAATTTAACTTTTTTATTTTGAAGTGCTTTTAATCTTTCATATTTACGATGCTCTTCTTCTTTATCTAAAATCATGAAGTCCATTACTTTCCATAAAGGGGATGGTATGTGAAGTACTTTCTGATCATGTATATCGACAAATTGTTCTACTTCTTCGTTTTGTGAAATTTTATCTGTCCATTGTGGTTCCACTAAATAGGCTTTCCCAACACTTAAAAGATCATATCCTAGTTCAAGGGCATGTTCCGCATCTTGTCGTTGGGCAATACTACCTACACCAATTAATGGGATTTTTGCCAACTGTGCACTTTGCATTTTGAGGTACTTATTAATTAAAGGTTCTGTATCTTCTTGATTCACAATAGATGTACGTTGATAACTGTTTGCTGATATATGGAAGTAATCAGGTTCATATTCTGCTAATGTATTTAGTAAAAACATAGTATCTTCAAAACGTATGCCTGGTTCTTCAATTTCTTCAGGTGAGAATCGATATCCTATAATAAAATGAGAAGCCTCTTTTTCAGCAACGACATGTTGAACCTTTGTTAAAACTTCGATTGGAAATCGCGTACGTTTTTCACGACTGCCTCCCCATGAATCTTGTCTCCGATTAGAATGTGGAGAGAAAAATTGTTGTAATAAGTATGTGTTGGCACCATGAATTTCGACACCATCAAACCCCGCTTCTATAGCGCGACGTGTAGCCTCTCCAAAGTCATCAATCATCTGATTGATTTGAGCATGTGTCATTTCTCTAGGTGGTACTGCATCGGGTCTTAATGCTGCAATGGGGCTTGCAGATATCGGCTGCTCTCCTTCATTAAATTTAGGATTTGCCATTCTTCCGGCATGATAAAGTTGCAAAATCGCTTTTGATCCCTTAGCTTGAATTGCTTCTGCTAAACGTTTGAGTCCAGGTATTTTATCATCATTATCAATACCTATAGCTCCCGGAAATCCTCGTCCGTGATTTTCAACAAAACAACTTTCAACAATGATTGCTGAAGCATCACCAGCTCTAAATTGATAATAATCAATCATTTCTGATGTAACACTTCCATCAAAATACCCAGCTTGGATAGTCATGGGCGCCATTAATACTCTATTTTTTAATTCGGCACCACTTTTAAATTTAAAAGTATCGAATATTTCCTTACTCATAGCAAATCCTCCTAGTCATTTGTGAATATTTTCACATTATTGTTTAAAAATAAAATACTCTTCATGAGTATTCTTTAAATTTTTATAAATACTTTTGCATTTTCGAAGTCATTAAAACGCTTCCATCTCTTGTCACAATAATGCCTTCAATACCGTCAATGATATTTAATAATTCAATATTTTTTTGTGATTGACCAAAACTACAAATTGTACTCCATACCTCGCCATCAATCCCATGATCAGATATGATTGTCACGCTAGCGATATCATTATCTACAGGATAACCTGTTGTTGAATCCAATATATGATGAAATAATTGATTTTCCTGTATGAAGTAACGTTCGTAGATACCTGATGTAACAACTGATTGATGCTCTACGTTTAATGTAACGAGTGGTAGTGCATCCTTATGAAATGGATTACGTACACCTACATGCCATTTTTCTAATGTTTCGGGTTGTCTACCAATTGTTAAAACATTACCACCTAAATCGATAATGGCAGAAGATACACCATGAGATAAAAAGTATTGCTGTAATTGATCAGCAAAATAGCCTTTAACTATAGCTCCTAAATCAATCTCCATTCCTGATTGTGTAAGAAATACTTCATGTGTTTTTGAATTTAGAACAAGATTTTCAGGATTCATACACAATAAAGCACGTTGTATATCCTCTTCTTTAGGTTTCAATGCATCTTTAAAACCGATTTTCCATAATTTGACTAGTGGCCCTATCAAAATGTTCATCTTAAAATTAGAAGATAATGTAGTTTCATAACCATAACGTATCATGTTAAACATCTCAGAACTAACCTTGACTGGTGCGATACCTGCATGCTGATTCACATTCATCAAATCTGATTTCGGATCATTAGCACTAAATTGTGATTCCCAAGCACGAATTTTTATTTCAGCTTCTTGAAGTAATGTATCCGAATATTGATGCTCAATCGATAAACGTATCACCGTCCCCATTGCTTTAATCATTAGCGTTTTCACCTTTTGACTCCCCCTTTCCACCTATCCCACAACGCTAATATGTATATAAAAATTAAAATCTACTTTTAAATAAAAATGATTACTTTAGTTTCTATATTTACATTAACATAATTTCAAATATATGGTTTTTGCTTATTTAAGTGTTCACAATTATATCAAATATTAATCAAAGAATAAATTTCACTCTTTTAAATTATGCTTCTTTGAATCTTTTTAATAAAAAAAGAGTGGAACAGAATCCATACAGAATTCTTTATTCCACTCTCACAAAACTAACTAGAGTTGACAGCCTTTTACCTTCATAAGTAATCAACTCAATCAATCGAAAATACTTCCACATCTGAACAAATCATTTCTGTCAATGTTTCTTTGGTGTCGTCTTTTCTATAATTTTGATTGATTTATTCGTTTTTTAGCGCTTTTTCAATGGCTTTAATATTTTTTTTCATAAATGATTGGTAAGTATTGTTGTCATCATCTTGTTGTTTTGTGTGTGATCCCATATTGTAAAATTTAATTGTTTTAGCATTTGTCTCTTTTCTTACCGTATCTGCTACTTTATGAGATACATTTTCTTCTATTAAAATATTTTTCACTTTATCCTCTTTAATTTGTTTAACAATATTTGTTAAATCTTTTTGACTTGGTTCTTCAGCATTCATATTTTCAATGCCTTCTTGTTCAAAATGATAACGCTCTGCTAAATAACCAATAGAGTCATGTGAAATATAAACCGTTTTATCTTCATTACCTTTCACAGCGTATTTCATATCTTTATCTAAGTCTTTTAATTCTTTAACGAGTTGCTTGTAATTCTTTTCATAATAAGATTTATGCTTGCTATCTTTTTCTACCAATTCATCTTTAATTGCTTTAGCAAATTTTTGACTTACTACAGGATCCAACCAAATGTGTGGGTCGTATTTTCCATGGTGATGATGTTCATGTTCGTGTTCATCTTCATGTGCTTCGCCATGTTCGTGACCTTCTCCGTGCTCATGCTCATGTTCTTCGCCTTTTAATAAATCCTTATTTTTATCTAAAGCTGATTCTAGTGATAGTGTCTTATCTTTATCATTTATAGCTTTAGCGATTTTCTTAGCTACGGGATCTAAGTTATCACCAGTATATAAGAATAAGTCAGATTTCCCAATATCTACCATTTGTTTTTGACTTGGATCATATGTATGTGGATCTACGCCTTTAGGATAAACCGATTCAACATTTACATATTTTCCACCGATTTGCTGTGCAAATGATTTAAGTGGATACACTGTCGTCTTTACATCTAACTTTCCTTTATGATCAGATGCTTGCTGATGACCATCTTTACCGCAAGCAGCTAGTGATAATGTTAAAACTGCTACAAAAAATATAATTAAACCTTTTTTATACATGTGTACATCTCCTAAATCGAAATTGTTACGCTTTAATATTTACATTATTTTTTATTATTGTCAACGGCAATATTTAATCTCAAAAAAGTCTGAAAAAAACAAATTTTTTCAATTTGATAGATTCATGCACAATATGTTCAAGAAAATCCATAAACCTACTGTTTCTTTTTCATTTGAAAAGTGACTTAATTATCGCTATACTTTTAAATCGTAATCATTACGTTTTATAGAAATAAAAATGAGAAAGGATGTGTTACCATGTCTCATCATCGCATCATCATCATCGGCGCAGGAGCCGCTGGCCTGGGTATGGCAATCACTTTACAAGAATTCAATATTAAAGATGTTCTAATTGTTGAAAAGGGAACCATTGGTCATTCATTTAAACATTGGCCTCTATCAACAAAGACCATCACACCATCATTTACAACTAATGGTTTCGGCATGCCAGATATGAATGCAATAGCTAAAGATACATCACCTGCCTTCACTTTCAATGAAGAACATTTATCTGGAAAACGTTATGCTGAATACCTCTCACTAGTAGCTACGCATTACAATCTAAATGTCAAAACAAACACCAATGTTTCACGTGTAACATACATAGATGGTGTATATCATGTATCAACGGACTATGGTGTTTATACCGCAGATTATATATTTATAGCAACTGGAGACTATTCATTCCCATATCATCCTTTTTCATATGGACGTCATTACAGTGAAATTCAAACATTCACTCAATTAAAAGGTGATGCTTTTACAATCATTGGTGGTAATGAGAGTGCTTTTGATGCTGCCATAAACCTTAGTCAAACAGGCGCAAGAATATCAATATATACATCTAAAACTGGACTTAAAAAGGAAGATGCAGACCCAAGTATAAGATTATCACCATATACTCAACAGCGATTACAGAACGCTATACAAGAGGGTGCATTAATTGAAATGCATGTGGGCTACCGAGCACACAAAGTAACATATCAAGATCATTCCTATAAGATACACTTTGATAATGGGCATATTGTTCACTCTCATACTGAACCGATTATCGCAACTGGATTTGATGTCACCCAAAATCCTTTAATAGAGCAACTATTTCAAATACGACAATCAGAAATTCAGTTAACAGAATTGGACGAGTCTACAAAGTTTCCTAATGTATTTTTAATTGGTGCTACTGTACGTCATCAAAATGCTATCCTTTGTTACATATATAAATTCAGAGCACGTTTTGCAGTATTAGCTCATTTAGTAAGCCTACGCGAAGGCTTACCTGAAGATACATCATTAATTCAGTCGTATCGTCAAAAAAATATGTATCTAGACGATTATCATTGTTGTGATGTGAATTGCACATGTTAACAGTAACATTTAATTTACGTGATGGAACGTTTTCTGATATCCCAGATGACGCACATGAGTTGATCATTGAAGGTTATGACAAATTAACCTCTAGCCAACAAGTTTTGTTAAAACGTTACATTATCAAACACCAATTAGATATTTCATTACAACATGGTGTCCCTTCATCGCCACTTCATAGTTTAAATATCATTAAAACATTGCGTACTTTTGTTAAGGAGAGCAAAGTATACCATCCTCGTTTTCACAATATTATTTATGGGTGGTGCTTTATCATACTCATGTTTGCTTTACCCATCTACTTGTCTTATCACATTTCAGACGGATTACAACATTATGTGGCACCCTGGTTATCAAAACTATCTCAAATATCATTATTTCAAGAGGATAAATTGCAACATATTTTATTCGGTCATTATGGTGTCATCTCCTTAGGCACATATTCGTTTATCTGGGCGTTACCAGTTGTTTTTATGATTAGTTTATCCACAGCGCTTGTTGATATCAGTCATTTAAAACATCATCTCGTTTGGTCTATTGAACCTACGATGTTACGACTAGGTCTTCATGGGGCAGATATCATCCCCTTATTAGAAGGCTTTGGTTGTAATGCTGCTGCTATTACTCAAGCTACTCATCAATGTCATCAATGTACCAAATTACAATGCATGAGCTTGGTAAGTTTTGGGACTGCCTGCAGTTACCAAATTGGGGCAACATTATCGATATTCAACGCAAGCCAAATATCTTGGTTATTTTTGCCATATTTATGCATGATATTCATAGGTGGAATCATACATAACAAACTATGGTATAGTCATCAAACACATATGACAACACAGTCTGTTTTTCAACGACAACCTGTACGTTGGCCCAAACCAAAGCTACTCTTAAAAGCAGCGTGGAAAAGTATTCAAATGTTTATTGTACAAGCCTTACCTATCTTTATAGTCATTTGCCTTATTGTAAGTTTATTATCTCTTACGCCTATTTTGACTTTTATATCAAATGCATTCATACCTTTATTATGGCTACTAGATATACCAACACAGCTTGCACCAGGTATTCTGTTTTCAATGATACGTAAGGATGGAATGTTGTTGTTTAATATGAATGACAGTGCTTTAATTCAACGACTTTCGGCTTTCCAATTATTGTTGCTAGTCTTCTTTAGTTCAACATTTACAGCATGTTCAGTAACAATGACGATGCTCATACGACGGCTCGGTTCAATTCTAGGAATTAAAATGATTATGAAACAAATGGTATCGTCCACCCTTTGCGTCATCGTACTAGTCATAGCAATGTTAAGCATAGCTAAAATTTCAGACTTAGGAGTGATGTTATGGAAATCATTATTGTCAGTGGCTTTTTAGGAAGTGGCAAGACCTCAACACTCAATCATTTAATCGCTGATGCACTTGAAAACAATTTAAATACTGCCGTTATCATGAATGAATTTGGAAAATTAAGTGTAGATGGCCAACTTATAAATCATCCTAAAGTACCTATGAGTGAGATCACTGAAGGATGCATTTGTTGTGCGATGAAATCAGACGTATCACAACAACTACATGAACTATACTTAAAATATCAACCAGATATCATCTTTATTGAATGTAGTGGTGTAGCTGAACCACTAGCTGTCGTCGATGCATGCTTCACGCCCGTACTTGCCCCTTTTATCACTTTAAGGAGTATGGTCGGAATGATTGATGCAAGCATGTATGCACAAATTAAATCTTATCCACGTGACATTGTCGCTTTATTTTATGAACAACTGCGTCATTGTTCAACTTTATTTATTAATAAAATAGATAAAGTAGAGGTAGAAGAAACCGCCCGCTTGCTACGTCACCTCGAACGCATTAATAGCGATGCCAATATTCAAGTTGGTCAATTTGGAGAATTAAATTTAAAATCACTGCTAGAGCCAACACATATAAATTCAAATACATGTGGCACTTTGCACAGTAATATAAATCATCAATTCATTGAAAATCCTAGGCTACAAACAAAAGAAGAAATGATTAGTGCGTTAGATAACTTGCCTCAAGATGTTTACCGTGTCAAAGGGTTTGTTCGTTTTTCAGATCAGCAACACGTTTATTTAGTACAGTATGCACAAGGAAATATTGAATTGTCTCCCATTCAACTTAAAACCGATGTACCATTGTACCTCATTGTTATAGGAAAACATTTAAAACAAATACAACTTGATTTATAAAAGCACATTTCTCAATTGTCAGTTAAACTTTATACATAAACAAACCTCTAAATGAAAAAAGTCATTTAGAGGTTTGTTGTACTTATTTCAATATTTCTATTGTTCATTTTTTATTAACGTTTACGTTTTTGATCTGATTCCATGCTTACTTCTACTCATTATTTACCTCACTTGGATTCAATTCCACACTATCTGAAAAGTAGATGCTTTCTTCTTTGTTTCTGACAAAAGATAACTCAACATGTTTATGTCCTATAGATGAACCTTTAAGATCTCCATCACCTTTTAATATTAATTTTGGTGCCTTTTTTGTAGGGATATCATATTTCTTTCTTAACTGTTTCACATTGTCATCTTCATTACTTAATTGGTACTCTGCCGAATAACTTGGTACGTTTGGGTTATAAGACACATTTCCATTCTTGTAGTCTTTTAAATTTTTAAAATTCCCATATTGAGAGAAAAACTGAAAGTTTTTAATTTCATTTTTTAATGTTTCATCGGCGATTGGTTTAGTCGGTTCAATTTTATTGTTTTTTAGTTGAACAGGGTATTTTTTATCTTTACTGTGCACTCTCCCCTTTTTATCTTCTGTAATTATACTTGTATAAAAATGACCAGTCGTTTTTCTAGTATTTCTATTTATATACAAAACCATACCTCTAGATTTCATCGCTTGACCTTTTTTCTGAATATTCATTTCTGAATTAATAATCCATGTCCCTTTGTCTCTCTTTTCAAATTCTTCATCACGATAGCCTTCTTTATCGTATAAATCTTCTAAATTTTTAATTGGATACATACTTAATGTTTTGTGGAAACTTTCTTTAATTTCTGCTTCTTTATTATTATCTTTATTCATAAATCCACATCCGCCAATAAAATACGTTAATATTAAAAAGCTAATACCACAAAGTAACTTCCCATAATATTTCATCTTTTCACATCTCACTATTATTTTATTCATTCATTAAAAATATGGTGTATTCATATAAATATCTTTTTATAAAAAATTCACTTTTATATTATCAAATCATTTATACACATTCAATTTAATTTCTTAATATATTTTTTCGGCGAAACAATCAAAAAACCTCATTAAATGTACCGCAATCATACATTTAATGAGGATGTTACCGTTCTTTTAATCACTACTTACGTGTGATACCATCTAACTCTTCGACTTTCAACATATTATTTATCATACTCATATAGAATTGACCTAATTCTTCTCCAGTTCGCTTATAATCAGTAGTATCTAAGCCGACTAAATCTAGATGATCCCAATCATATTGTACGGGTCTCACTTGCCAGATACCCTTGTCAGTTGCCAGGTTCATCATACCTACCTTCTTAAACGCTTCATCACTTGGATGTAGTGAAGAAGACACAGGTACTATGCCATCATTTACTCTAACATTTTTATTGTCATCTCCACCTATCACACGACTTGTTAAATCGAATAATGGGAATTGTCTAATATTCGGTACTTCATTACCTAATGGTCCAGTATGTGTTGCAGCACCTGTATATGATGTATAGACGATATTAGGATTCAATGTCGTCATTTGGTTTAACTTTTCTGCTCCAGCAGTTGTTAAATCATTTACAGCCTGATCTTCAGTTTCCCAAACTTTGCTATTCGCTATACGTTTTGCATATTCAGCATATGATTCATTAGGTTGCTGTTTGAAGCCCCATTGAGAAAAACCTAGTTCTAAATCGAGCGCTTTAGTTCCACCAATTTTTCCAATTCTATTAATTGTATCTTTAATAAATTTAGTCGACCCTAGTTTATCTGCAGCAGGTGTGCCATTATGAGGTGTTCCTAATGTAGTAATCGTAGACACCATGTTATCTTGTCCACCTTTAAATAAATCAGATACCGTACCACCATATTGACGTTGGTAGTCTATTTCTTCTTGATTTCCATTTCTTAAAAAATGTTCCATCAAGCGTATCGTTTGGCCTCCCATACTATGCCCAACAAGATGTATCTTTTTACCTGGTTCCCAATCAGGCATAATGCCTTCATATGTTCTGCCATAACGTTTGTGACCATATTTTGCAGCATGTGCTGCACCATAATCTACTCGTCCACCTTTAATATAATAATAAAGTTCAACAGCACGGTCATAATTACTGCTAAATGCCCCTACATTGGCTTCGTGAACTCGGTAACCTAATTTTGTAAGTTCTTGTTTCACGTTATATTTAGTACCACCCCAATAATTTGGGTACATGCTAAACGCATCTTCACCGACTAAACCTACAAATCCATGTACAAACACGACTGGATATTGATTTTTATATTGAGCTTGCGCAGTAAGTTGATTGATATGTTTAGTTTGTTTTGATTTCACAACACGTGGTGAAGTTAATGATGTTTGCTTTTTTTGATTTGTTTTAACTGTTTTATCAGTTTTCGTATTACCTATTCTATGTACTTTAGAAGATGGTTGTTTTACTGTTTTATCTCTATCTTCTATAGACTGTGATTGTTTAGGTTGTGTTCCTTTTTTAGATGAGGCTTGAGTTTGGTCAGATGAGTGTTGATTTTTATCTGATGAATCTTGAGCATTATTTTGGTTTTGAGTATTAGGTTGATGTTCTGTTTGTGAGTGTTGATTATCTTTAAACTGTTGTTTGCCTTTATCATCTTGATTTGGGCCTTTCGGATATGTATCCTGACGTAAATTTGGGGTAGCATGATTGTCTTTTGATTGTTGTTCCATTGAAGTTTGTTTTTGGTCATTTAATGGTGACGTTTGTGTTGAATCTTGTTGTATTTGATTATCCTTTTTTTGTACATTGCCATCAGATTGATTCTCTTGATTAGTCTTTGATTGGCTCGCTGTCTCACCCTCTTGATTCAATTCGTAAGATAAATGAGTTGTATCTTCTTTTTGTTCAACTTGTTCTGTTTGTTGTGCCTGTTCGTTAGAATCTGATGATGATTGTGTCATTTCAGCAGCTTGAGCATGCTGACCACTGACAAATATTGTAATCCCAGTAATGATTGACACGACTCCCACCGTGTACTTCCTAATGCTAAATCTTCTTGTTTCATTATTATTTTTCAAAAAAATCACCTCTATAAGTTTTTTCCCCTATAAAATATGAAAATATAACTGTTATGTATAGATTAACATAAAAATATAAATTACTTTAGGTTATTTATTAAAACTTTGTAAACTTTAAATTTTAAATTATTAAAAATAATCAATACTTACATATAATTATTATGTTTATACACAACATTAAAATTGATTGATAACATATATTGGAACATTTTTCATTACACATGTTGAAGAAGCATAAACATATAATAATAATTAGAAGTGCTAATTATAAACATTTGCTTCATAGTCGTGTTAAAAGTATAGACATCATGTCACTAAATCCATCCATTATTTTATTATGATTTATATCAATTTAATTTTGTTCAATTTATATTTTTAACGTATAAGTATTATAACTTAACGTTTAGGAAATAAATGAATTATATTTTAAAATAAATGTTATATTCAGTTTGAAAGAGTTGCAAAAAACTTTAGTAAAGGAGTACTTTTTTATGAAGAAAAAATTAAGTTATATGATTACCATTATGCTTGCTTTTACGCTAAGTTTAGCACTTGGCCTATTTTTCAATAGTGCTCACGCCGACTCGTTACCACAAAAGGATGGTGCAAACCAAAAAACAACTAAAGTCACTGTCAGTAATAAAGACGTTCCAAATGCAGTTCGCAAACTTGCTGAAGAACAATATTTATCTCGTGTAGCTTTATTAGATAAAGCTTCCAACCACAAAGCAACATCGTATACACTTGGTGAACCTTTTAAAATTTATAAATTTAATAAGGAAAGCGACGGCAATTATTATTATCCAGTGCTCAATAAAAAAGGAGATGTCGTTTATGTAGTAACAATTTCTCCTAATCCTTCAAATTCTAAAGCTTCAAAACAGCAAAACAATTATTCCATTAATGTTTCTCCATTTCTTTCTAAAATATTAAATCAATATAAAAATCAAAAGATAACAATTTTGACTAATACAAAAGGATATTTTGCACTTACTGAAGATGGTAAAGTGACACTTGTGCTTAAAACGCCACGTAATAATGAAAAAACATATGAAAATGCCACTAAATCCACTAAACCTAAAGATTTAAATGATTTTAAACAAACTGCATCAGTAACAAAACCAACTTTAGAATATCAAAGTACACGAAATGAAATTCACGCAGAATATGTAAATCAATTAAAGAATTTTAGAATACGCGAAACACAAGGGTATAATAGTTGGTGTGCCGGCTATACTATGTCAGCACTACTCAATGCCACATATAACACAAATCGATATAATGCAGAATCAGTAATGAGATATTTACATCCTAATTTAAGAGGTCACGACTTCCAATTTACAGGACTAACATCTAACGAGATGCTTCGTTTTGGTAGATCACAAGGCAGAAATACTCAATATCTTAATAGAATGACTTCATATAATGAAGTAGACCAATTAACAACAAATAATCAAGGTATAGCTGTATTAGGTAAGCGTGTTGAATCAAGCGATGGTATTCACGCTGGACATGCCATGGCTGTGGCTGGTAATGCTAAAGTTAACAACGGACAAGAAGTCATTTTAATTTGGAACCCATGGGACAATGGTTTCATGACTCAAGATGCACATAGTAATATCATTCCAGTATCAAATGGCGATCACTATGAATGGTATGCATCAATTTATGGTTATTAATATAGAAGGTGTGCTTATGCATAATTACAACAACATTAACATCGTAAGTGATGATTTAAAATATCAAGAAATTTGTTGGTTTCATACATTAGAAGGTATTTGGCACCCTGTAGAAGTAGAAACTTCACCATTAAATATTACATTTAATAAAGAGATAACACCTAATTACGTTTGTACGTTAATAAATGAAGATTCCAGAAAAATAATTTTAAGTAATGTAGACAATCCGAATATCATTATTGAAATGATTCTTATTAATTCAAAAAAATTGGTTTTTAATGCTATAAGTAAAGAAGGCTTAGGTACTTCGCCTAAAATCACGTTTACAAAATAATTTATACCCTGTAACTCTTTCATTAAAAAACAATATGATATAACCAAAAAGCTCCCAGTAAAGGTCACATTTTAAATGCTTTCTTTACTGGGAGTGTTTTATAAATATTTGTGTGTGGTTTAGAGATAAACTTAAATAATACACAGTATCTCTTATACTTTAAGATGTCTATTCTTTACCATCTTCATCTTTTTTGCGTCGTTTAAAGAATAAAAGTAATGCACCTAGACTAGCGACTAAAGTACCAAATAAAGTACTTTTATTGAAGTTTTCCTTACCTGTTTGTGGTAAATCTTTATTTATCTCGTTTGTTCTAGATTTTTTAACAGGTTGATTCACTTTATTTCGACTATATTGATTGTTATTGATATCAGACACATTTTGTTGTTCAAATGTTGCTGATTTATTATTTTTATTACTTATGTCTTTCGAATATCTTGAATAATCATAAGTTGACATATCTTTTTCAACAATCTTTGTCGGTTTATTAACACTCATTATTTTTTCTGATTTGTTATGATAACTTTGCTGTTCTGACGCCTTATGCTTAAGTGATTTCGAATTATTCTTTGTTACAGTATCAGTTACAGTTCCAGGTTTTTCACTATTCTTATCTTCTTCCTGAACCGTTGCTATAGAAGGTTCAGATACATTTCCTTCTTCGTCAACAACTTTTACAATCAGTTGTTGTCCCACTTTAAATTTCTCGTCAGATGGTATTTGAATATGATAGTTGCCATCACTATCTACTTTACCTTCTACTTTCTTACCATCTGGGAATGTTACTTCCACTACTGTTCCAGGTTCACCTCGACCACTAACTTCTGTAGAGTTCTCCGTTACTTTATTGATTGTTGGTTGCTCTGGTGCTGTCGTATCGATGACAGTCGTAGTTGTTGATTCCGATTTGTTTCCTGCTTTATCAATTGCGATGACTTGTAGTGGTTGTCCACCTTTCAACGTTGTCTCTGACGGTACTTGAATATGATAGTTGCCATCATTATCTACTTTACCCTCTACTTTGTTACCGTCTGGGAATGTTACTTCTACTATTGTTCCAG